>PNOO01000022.1 GCA_013824905.1 Syntrophus sp. (in: bacteria)
GGAACTTGCGGTTGAGGCTCGACTCCCATCCGAAAGCCTCGCAGATCGTATAGGCGGTCGAGATGGGAAGGATGGAGGCGGCGAACAGCGAGGCGTTGAGGAGCCCGAAAGCGAACAGCCAGGAGGCGTAATCACCGGCGAGCGGTGCAAGCGCCTGGGCCGCGTCCTTTGCACTTTCAATCCGGATGCCGTTCTGGAAGAGGGTCACCGCACAGAGCATGATAATGAAGAAAGCGACCACATTGACCGTCACGGATCCGATGATCACATCCATTCGGGTGTACTGGTAATCATCCGCCTTGAGACCCTTGTCGACCACGGATGACTGAAGGTAGAACTGCATCCAGGGGGCGATCGTCGTTCCGATCACGCCCACGGCCATCGTTAGCCAGCCCGTGTCCATCCGGACGGTCGGTGTCAGAAAAGAGGACCCGATGGCATGCCAATCCGGTTTTCCCATGAAGCCGGAGATGATGTAAGAAAGGTAGAAAACGCAGGCGAACAGGAACACCTTCTCTACTGACTTGTAATTCCCCTTGACCACCAGCCACCAGACGATTGCGGCGCTGATCGGCACGGAGATATATTTGCTGACGCCGAAAAGCTCCATGCTCGCCGCGACGCCGGCAAATTCGGAAATCGTGTTGCCTAAATTGGTCAGAAACAAAACGATCATCAGGTAAAATGTGATCCGGGCGCCGAACCGCTCGCGGATCAGATCGGAGAGCCCTTTACCGGAAACCACCCCCATCCGGGCGCACATCTCCTGGATGATGATCAGCGCCCCGGTGATCGGGATCAACGTCCACAGGAGGGTGAGACCATATTCCGAACCGGCCAGGGAATAGGTCGTGATCCCGCCTGCATCATTATCGACGTTGGAGGTGATGATCCCCGGACCGATCAGGGCAAAAAATAGCCCTAATGATTTCCAGTATTTTTTTCCGATAAAGGCCCGCCACAGACCGCGGAAGGTTCCGGTAAGATTCTCAACCATGTGTCGCTGCCGCCTTCCTCCGACATCACTTTTATCTACCCAGTTTAGGCAACACCACTTCGAGGAGGTTCTTGAAGAGAATCACCCCCATCAGGTGGTTATCGTCATCGACGACCGGCATGGCCAGCATGCCGTACTTGGCAAAATCCCCGGCAATATGGTCTTTATGCTCCTCGATGTTTGCTGCAACGATCCGCGTATCCATAAGCTCCGATAGGGCCTTTTCGGAGGCCGCAACGATCAATTCGCGGAGACTGAGCACCCCGAGAAGATGTTCCTCAGAGTCCACGACATAGAGGTAATAGATCAGATCCAACTCCTCGGCTTCGCGCCGGATCGTCTCCATCGCCTCACCCGCCGTCCGTTCGGGCGCAAAGCTCAGGAAAGAGGTGGTCATAAGCCCCCCCGCCTTCTCCTCCGGATGGGCGAGGAGCTCCTTGACGTCCTTTGCCACATCTTTCTCCATCTCCTTGAGGATCCCTTCCGCCTTGTCTTTAGGCAGATCACCCAGGAGGTCGGTCGCTTCGGAGAGGGACATCTCCTCGATGATATCGGAGGCGTTCGCCATATCGAGATCTTCGATCAGGCTCACCTGAATCTTCGGATCGGTTTCTTCTAGTGTCTCGGCGGCAGTCTCCACATCAAGGGAACGGAAGACAGCGGCGCGTTGATGGATATCTAGTTCCTCGATGATATCCGCCAGATCGGCCGGATGGAGCTGAGCCAGTCTGTTCTGGGCGACCGTCAACCGGAGGAGATCCGGAGAGGAGACGGGCTGGACAAATTTCCAGGAGATGAGCTGATCCGTCATGGTGTAGTCGAAAAGCAGCCGGAAGAGGAAATTGATCGGGCGTTCCAGCCCCACACGCCGCAAGAGACCATGAAAGCCCACATCCACATGCACCAGGTAGAGGATTTTATTCGACTTGAGAAACTGCAGGTCGTTCACCCGACGGATCTTCGCCCCGTCTGTGTCCACCACTTGCTTGTCCAGGAGGGTGTCTTTCAATAACAGCTCTCCCGGGCGGAGCACCGGCGCCCGGAAGTCCCCTGGTTGGAGAGGATGGACCATGAGCTTGCCGTCAACTTCCGCCAGAAGTCGCCAGGGAAACAGAACAATCTTACCGTCGGTGGAGCGCAGGAGAATTTCTGTGACCGGCGGATAGATCTCCCCGATATTCCCCGTCAGATCGAGGATCTTGCCTACGGGACGTCCTTCGGAATCAACGATTTTTCGTCCCAGGAGTTCGCTGATATACAAAAAAACCTGGGGTTCCTGGTTAACCGCCATGCTCATCTCCTCCGAGTGATTGTGCCTATAACACTAATCAAAAATATGTCAAAATCTTTTTTAGAGCATCCAACTTTGGACTTGACACCGTCTGTCCATTTATTATAAAAAACATTGTCAGCAGATATTTGCAGACCCTTTTAATTGAATCCGGTGAGGTTGAAAAGGGGTGGTCAATGCGGAAATTTCAGACTTAATGCGTTTAAGCGGGCCTTCTCTCATCAGGGGAAGGCTTTTTTTTTAATCTCATGATGAGGAAACCAATGGAGCAGAAAAAGGTCGTCATGGATGCGGAGGGGATAAACCGTTCTCTGACCCGCATCGCCTCTGAGATTCTTGAAAAGAACAAGGGAGGGGAGGAACTGGTCCTTGTCGGCATCCGGACTGGGGGGGTCTTTCTCGCGGAGCGCCTGAAGAGGAAGATCTCCGGTATCGAAGGGAAGGATATCCCTTTCGGGATTCTTGACATCACTCTCTACCGCGACGATCTTTCTACATCCCACCGGAAACCGAGGCTGGGGAAAACCGATATTCCTTTCTCGCTGGAAGGGAGGAAAGTCGTCCTCGTGGATGATGTGCTCTTTACCGGCCGGACGATCCGCGCGGCCATGGATGCCCTCATCGACTTCGGCAGGCCGAAGTCGATCCAGCTTGCCGTTCTGATAGACCGGGGCCACCGCGAGCTTCCCATCCGGGCTGATTTCGTCGGCAAGAACCTCCCCTCATCGCTGTGGCAAGCTGTCAGCGTCAACCTGACGGAAAAGGATGGCAAGGACGAAGTAGTCATCGAGAATAATATATAGCCGAAAATCTTCGCGCGCGGTGTTTCCCTGCGGCTGCGATACCATGCATATGAGGTTCAACCATGAAATTGAGCAGGAAAGACATCCTTGGCATCAAGGAACTCTCTGTGGAGGAGATCACTCTCATCCTCGATACGGCGGACTCCTTCCTCGAGGTCTCTACCCGGGAGATCAAGAAGGTCCCGACACTCCGAGGGAAAAGCGTGATCAATCTCTTCTACGAGGCGAGCACGCGGACACGAACCTCCTTTGAGATCGCCGCCAAGCGCCTGAGCGCCGATACGATCAACATCTCCGCCTCGACCAGCAGTGTCGTCAAGGGGGAGACTCTGATCGACACAGCGAAAAACATCGAAGCGATGAATCCGGACCTCATCGTGATCCGGCACAGCGCCGCCGGGGCGCCCCATATGCTTGCCTCTTTGCTTCGGCAGTCGATTATCAACGCCGGCGACGGAGCCCATGAACATCCTACCCAGGCCCTTCTGGACATGATGACGATCCGTTCCAGAAAGGGACGGATCGCCGGGCTCAAAGCGGCCATTATCGGTGATATTGCCCACAGCCGGGTCGCCCGCTCGAACATCCACGGCCTGACCAAAATGGGGGCCCATGTTGTCGTCTCCGGTCCTGCGACCATGCTTCCCCGCGAAATTGAGACGCTGGGAGTCACCGCCTGCACCCGCATCGACGAGGCAATCAAAGATGCGGACATCATCATGATGCTCCGGATACAGACCGAAAGGGAAAAGCAGAATGTCTTTCCTTCCCTGCGCGAGTATGCTCAATATTTTTCCCTCAACCGCAAAAACATCGCCCTCGCCCGTGAGGATTGCATCGTGATGCACCCGGGTCCTATGAACCGCGGTGTGGAGATCTCACCAGAGATCGCCGACGGACCCCATTCGGTCATCCTCGATCAGGTCACCAATGGCGTGGCCGTAAGGATGGCGCTTCTCTATCTCCTGACTGGAGGCAATTCATGACTCTCTTACTCACAGGCGGCAGGTTGATCGACCCCTCCCGGAAGGCGGACGGCGATGCGGATCTGCTGATCGTGGACGGCAAAATCGTCAAAACCGGGAAGGATCTCCCGAAAGGGAAAAAATCCCCAGATGTTGAGATATTGGATCTTCGCGGGAAGTGGATCGTTCCCGGCCTGATCGATATGCACACCCATCTGCGGGAACCGGGATTCGAGTACAAAGAGACCATCGCTTCCGGAACTGAGGCCGCCGTAGCGGGCGGCTTTAGCTCCGTTGCTTGCATGCCCAACACGAATCCCGTGAACGACAGCCGGTCCGTTGCCGAATTCATCAGTAGAAAAGCAAAAGAATGCGGCCTGGCGAATGTCTATCCGATTGCAGCGATCACCGTGAAGTCGGAAGGTTCACTCCTCAGCGAATTCTGGGATCTCAAAGACGCCGGCGCCGTCGGTTTCTCCGACGACGGGAAATCGGTCATGAATGCCTCCTTGATGCGCAGGGCGCTGGAATACGCCTCTTCTCTGGATATGCCGGTCATCGTCCACTGCGAGGATAAAAATCTCTCAACCGGAGGGGTGATGCATGAGGGCTCAGTGTCCACGGAACTGGGCCTTACCGGCATCCCGGCGATTGCCGAAGACGTGATGGTCGCCCGGGATCTTCTCCTTGCCGAATTCACCGGGGCGGCAGTGCACATCGCCCACGTGAGCACCGCCGGGGCGGTCCGTTTGATTCGCGAAGCGAAGGTCCGGGGGGTCCGCGTGACTGCTGAAACGGCGCCTCACTATTTTTCGCTCACGGATGAAGCGATCCGCAATTTCGACACCAACGCCAAGGTCTACCCGCCGCTCCGCAGCTTAGAAGATCGCACAGCCGTCCGGGAGGGACTCTCCGACGGGACTCTCGACGTCATCGCAAGCGATCATGCCCCCCACGCCCGAACCGACAAGGAAGTAGAATTCGATTATGCAGCAAGCGGCCTGACAGGGCTCGAAACTTCGCTTGCCCTGTCTCTCCGGCTTGTCACCGACAGCGTCCTTACCCTTTCCGACCTGATCGAAAAGATGACCATCAACCCGGCACGAATCCTCCGCATCCCCAAAGGCACCCTTGCCGTCGGCGCCGATGCCGATATCACCGTCATCGACCCGGAGAAAGTGTGGACTGTAGATCGCGCTCTTTTTTGTTCCCGCGGCAAAAACTCACCCTTTCATGGCTGGACGATGAAGGGCAAAGCGGTCCTGACCATTGTCGGAGGCGTCATCCGCTATCGTGATTTATAGAAAAAGATGAACGACAGAAATCAGTATCGCACAGAAGCGATCGTCCTACGTATTTTAGACTACGGCGAATCCGACCGGATCGTCACCTTTTGCACCGCGGAATTCGGTAAGCTCCGGGGAATCGCCAAGGGGGCTCGGCGGAGCCGGAAACGTTTTGTTAACGCCCTCGAACCTTTTGCCTGCTCGCAGATCCTTTTTTCCCGCCGGGGTCCTGATAGCCTGGCCCTGATTGAGAGCTCAGACGTCCTCTGTCATTTTCCCGCGATTCGCGCCGATCTGGAAAAAACACTAAGCGCCTCCTATTTGATCGACCTGACGGACCAGTTCACTTTGGAAGACAAGAAAAACGAGAAACTCTTCAGACTTCTTCTTGGATTTCTTCAACTCCTCGAAGCCGTTCCCGCAAGGGAGGCTCTTCTCCGCTTTTTTGAGATCCGTCTCCTGAAACTTTCAGGGTATGATCCGCTCCTGGATCACTGCCTCATCTGTAAAACGCCTCTTGACAAAGAGACGACCTATCGGTTCAAGGCGGCCGACGGCGGACTGACCTGCCTTACCTGCCGTCCCGACGGCCAGGATGCCGTCCCTGTCTCCCTCGGAACGATCCGCACGCTGCTTCTGGCGCGCGATCTGGCGACCGACAGGTTGGCACAGCTCCTGTTTACAGAGCGGTCCGCCGTCGAAAGCCGGCTTCTGCTTTCCAATTTTATTCGCCACATCCTCGGGAAAGAACTTAAATCGGTTCATGTCCTCAATGAAATCCGTCGTCTGAGAATGGAGAATTTATAATTCATATTGACACCCACAGGCCGCCATGTTAAGAAGCCGACGAAAAAATGATCGTAAAATCAAGAAATAACGCGATGTAAATCTTTAGGAGGAGATGTGACCTTTCAAGAATTGATCCTTGCCCTTGAACGCTATTGGGCTGATCAGGGATGCGTCATCCAGCAACCTTACGATATCGAAGTGGGCGCCGGCACCTTCAATCCGGCCACGTTTCTGCGCGCCCTGGGACCGGAGCCGTGGAAGGTGGCCTATGTCGAGCCCTCCCGGAGACCGACGGACGGTCGCTACGGTGAAAACCCGAACCGACTCCAACACTACTATCAGTACCAGGTCATCCTGAAGCCCTCTCCGCTCAATATCCAAGAACTCTACATCGATTCACTCAAGAGCTTCGGAATTGATCCACTGGAACACGATATCCGTTTTGTCGAGGACGATTGGGAGTCTCCCACGGTAGGCGCATGGGGCCTCGGCTGGGAGGTCTGGCTCGACGGGATGGAAATTTCCCAATTCACCTACTTCCAACAGGTCGGCGGTTTCGACTGCCGCCCCGTCAGTGCGGAGCTGACCTACGGAACAGAACGGATCGCCATGTATCTCCAGGGGATCGACAACGTCTATGACCTCGAATGGACCAAGGGAATCACATACGGTGACGTCCACTACCGGGGTGAAGTGGAGTGGTCGGTATATAATTTCGAGACCGCTGATGTCGGAGAGCTCCGCAAGCGTTTCGACATGTACGAGGCCGAGGGAATTCGCACATCAGAAAAAGGTTTGGTGTTGCCCACTTACGACCATTGTCTCAAGTGTTCCCATACCTTTAACCTCTTGAATGCCCGGGGGGCGATCAGCGTAGCCGAGCGAACAAGCTATATCGGCCGGGTCAGAAACCTTGCCCGCCTGAGCGCAGAGCACTATCTCCGGCAAAGGGAGACAATGGGCTACCCACTGCTCAACAGACAGTAACTCGGGAAAGTACACTGCTCTTTCCCCGAACAGAACGCATCACGATGGGAGTGCTTTGATGGGCAAGGAACTGTTGCTCGAAATCGGAACTGAAGAGATCCCGGCCGCCTTTCTTCCGAAGGCGCTCAAAGATATGGAGGAGATCATCCGGAAGGAGCTTGCGGATAACCGCATTTCCCACAGAGAAATCCGGACGATGGGGACGCCCCGACGGCTTTTTCTGACCGTCGCATCCGTCGACGAAAGACAGGAAGATCTGGTCATCGAGAAACTCGGACCGGCCCGCAGGGTCGCCTTTGACGCGCAGGGAAACCCCTCCCCTGCCGCCCTTGGTTTTGCGCGCGGACAAGGAATCGCGATATCCGCATTGGAGACGGCGACCACCGAAAAGGGGGAGTATCTCTGTGCCCGTAAAAAAATCATCGGCGAGTCAACGGAAGTCCTGCTCCCCGAGATCCTCGTAAGGCTCATCACCGGGCTCCCTTTCCGCAAATCGATGCGCTGGTCCGATCTGGAGTTCCGCTTCGCACGGCCGATTCACTGGCTGCTGGCCTTGTACGACGGCAGGATCGTCCCTTTTCGGATCGGCAATATCGAAAGCGCCAATATCAGCCGCGGTCACCGATTCATGGATCCCGTATCTTTCCCCGTCGTCAGTCTCGAGAACTACCTCTCAGGGACACGGAAACACTTCGTCATCGTCGATCCTGTAGAGAGAAAGGGGATCATCCTCAAAGAAACAGAAAAAGCGGCGGCAGCCGTAGGCGGCAGTGCCCTCCGGAACGACGAGCTTCTCGAGACGGTCGCATGCCTTACAGAATATCCGACCGTCGTCTGCGGGAACTTCGATAAGGAATATCTGAAACTTCCAAGTGAGGTCCTCATCACGACAATGATATCTCACCAAAAGTACTTCCCGGTTGTGAACAACCAGGGACAGCTTCTGCCCCACTTTCTGACGATCAACAATACCCTCGCCCGCGACCCGGCGGTCGTGAGGCGGGGGAACGAAAAAGTGATCCGCGCCCGCCTTTCCGACGCCCGCTTCTTTTTCGAGACGGACAGAAAGATCCCTCTCGAAAAGCGGATCGATGATCTCAAACAGGTCATCTTCCATACACTTCTCGGCACGTCCTACGACAAGGTCATGCGCTTCCGAGAACTTGCCGGCTGGATTGCTCATCGTGTGGAACCGAATCATGCCGATAAAACCGCTTTTATGGCCCGTGTCGACCGGGCGGCACTGCTCGCCAAAGCGGATCTCGATACTTTGATGGTCGGCGAATTCGCCGAGCTTCAGGGAATTATGGGGCGCGAATACGCCCTTTTGGCCGGAGAAAATCCTGTCGTAGCAAGGGCGATTTATGAGCATTATCTCCCCACTGCAGCCGGTGGAGAGCTTCCTGAAACCGATGAGGGGGCTGTTGTCAGTATCGCCGACAAACTGGACACGATCTGTGGATTCTTCGGCGTCGGCCTGAACCCTACAGGGACAGCCGATCCCTATGCCCTGCGCCGTCAGGCCCTCGGTGTAATCAACATCATCCTCAAAAAGCGTTACCGGCTGCCGCTCAATACCCTTATCGATAAGAGTCTCGCCATCCTCGGCCCCCTTCTGAAACGCTTACCCGGCGAGACGAAGGCCTCGGTCCTGGAATTTTTCAAAGGCCGGTTTGAAAACCAGTTCATCTCCCAGGGCCATCCTTACGACGTCGTGGACGCCGTTTTAGCAACGGGCATCCAGGATCTCGTCCGGGCATCGGAAAAGATCCGGGCCATGGAGGTCTTCAAGACCCATCCCGATTTTCAACCCCTGACCATCGCCTTCAAACGCGTGGTCAACATCATTCGGGATTTTCAAAACGGCGTCGTTGATCCCTCTTGTTTTGAATGCGCCGAGGAGAGGAACCTCCATGAGGCCTTTCTGAAGATCCGCCAGAACGTCATGCATCATATCGCCGACGGCGAATATCAAGTCGCTCTTATCGAACTGGCGCAGCTCCGGAAACCCGTGGACGCCTTCTTCGATGCAGTTATGGTTATGACTAATGAGGAGAAGGTCCGTTTCAACCGCCTCTCCTTGCTCACGGAGATTTCCACCCTCTTTCACGATGTGGCGGATTTTTCCAAGATCGTGACGGAATCTTAGAGCTTGAGGAAAAAGCCGTAATGGATGAGATCAAAAACAGAGAGCTTACGGACCTCGAAGAAGAGCTCCAGCAGCGCAAGGCCCTGAGCGACATCACCAACCGGATTCACGCCGCCCGGAATATCAAACAGATCCTTATCGATCTGAAAGATGGAATATTGAATCTTTTTTCCGCCCATTCCATTACCATCTATGTGGTCGACTGGTCACGCAACGAAATCTTTTCCATGCTGCTGATCGGTACGCAGATCAAGGAGATCCGAGTTCCGATCAACAACCGAAGCATAGCCGGGTATGTGGCCAATACCGGCAAGGTCGTCAATATCACCGATGCCTATGATGATGCCGAGCTGAAGTCTATCGACAAGGAGCTGACTTTTGACGCCAGCTGGGATAAAAAATCCGGTTTTCTGACGAGGCAGATCCTGTCTACGCCGATCTTTCACAATAATGCCCTCATGGGGGTCGTCCAGATCCTGAACAAAAAGCAGGGCACCGGCAAATTCTCGGAGAAGGAACGTGGGTTTCTCAAGGAGATCACTGACGTCCTGGCGGTTGCCTTGGAACGGTTTGCACGACGTCGCAAAACCCGGTTTGATTACTTGATCAACCACGATCTCATCAGAGAAGAAGATCTGGACAGCGCCTGGGAGGAATCACGTGAAGCAAAACAATCCGTTGAAAATTTCCTGATGAAAAAATACAACATTTCCCGGGAGGATCTCGGCCGTTCCTTCGAGGAGTTCTACCATTGCAAGTTTATCCCCTATTCGGACAAATACCGTATCCCGGAAAACCTTCTCAAGAACCTCAGGAGGAATTATCTCCTCCGGGAAATCTGGGTTCCGCTGGAGAAGAAGGACGGTGTGATTCATGTCCTCGTCGATGATCCGAACAACATCCTCAAGAGGGACATGATCGAAAATCTGTTAAAAACGAAGTCCGTCCGCTATGATATTTCCTTTTCGGAAGACATCATCAAATTCATCAACTTGTTCTACCACTCTATGGAGGATGAGTATTCCCTCACCGATATCGTCGGCAAGCTCGATGCCGACGAGTTGACTTATGAGGAGGAGGTCGTCAGCGAGTCGGACAGTATTATTATGCAGGTCGTCAATAAGATTATCCTCGACGCCCATGCAAAACGCGCCTCCGATATCCACGTCGAACCCAACACAGGCAAAAGGAATGTCGAGATACGCTATCGGATCGACGGCGACTGCGCCCTCTATCAGACCCTCCCTTACAGTTACCATGCGGCGGTCGTCTCACGCATCAAGATCATGTCCAATCTCGACATCACCATCCGACGTCTTCCGCAGGACGGTAAGATCAAGTTCAGAAAACCGAGCGGCGAGGAGATCGAACTCCGCGTGGCCACCATCCCGACCCAGGGAGGTGTGGAGGATGTCGTCTTGAGGATCCTGGCGAAGGGCGAGATCATGCCCCTCGATTCCATGGGGATGTCCGTTCGCAATCTCAAAGAACTTAGGGTTGTCCTGGAAAAGCCATACGGGATGATCCTCGCCGTCGGTCCCACCGGCTCAGGCAAGACCACCACATTGCACGCCGCCCTCCATGAGATCAACCATCCGGACCGGAAGATCTGGACCGCCGAGGACCCGGTAGAGATTACCCAGTACGGACTCAGGCAGGTTCAAGTCCAGCCGAAGATCGGCTTCGACTTTGCAGCCGCCATGCGCTCATTCCTCCGGGCCGATCCGGACGTGATCATGGTAGGTGAAATGCGGGATTTCGAGACGGCCAAGATTGGGGTCGAGGCGTCTCTGACGGGACACCTTTTATTTAGCACCCTCCACACGAACAGCGCCCCGGAGACCATTGTCCGCCTTCTTGACATGGGGATCGATCCACTCAATTTCGCAGACGCTCTCCTGGCAATCCTCGCTCAACGCCTCGTTAGGACCCTTTGTATCAGGTGCCGGGAAGCCTATCATCCCGACCATGACGAATACGGCGAACTTGTCATGAGTTACGGAGAAGAGCAGTTCCTGAAGCTGAACATCCCCTATGACAAAAAGTTTACGCTTTACCGACCGAAGGGTTGCGACACCTGTGATAATACGGGTTACAAGGGACGGGTGGGCATCCATGAACTCATCATCGCCACGGACGGCATCAAACGGTTGATACAGAAGCGAGAGACTGTCGAAGCGATGCGGAACCTGGCGATGGAAGAAGGAATGACGACCCTCCTGCAGGACGGCATTTCCAAATCCATCCAGGGTCTCACCGATTTCCGTCAGGTCCGGCGAGTGTGCATCAAATAGTCCGGCTCTCCGTCGGCAGACGGACAGATGATCCGTTGCCTTGTATCAGCGGCCGCCGCCCTTTTGCAGGGCGTGTCCGATATCGGCAATCACCCGCGTCGAGAATTGCGACATTGCCCTGCTCATGGCTTCGGCAAGACCCCTCCCCCCCTCCTGTGTAAAAGGCGCCTCGCAGCGATAGGTCTTCTGAAAGACCACTCGCCGGGAAACCTCCTGTGAGGCGCGGTCGAGCAGTGTCACCATCACGACCAGAAGCGCCTTCCGGCTTTTCCCCTCATCCACTTCGAGGAATTCTTCCACCCCCCCCTCGATAACAAAACGGGGCTCTTCAGTGTCACGCGCGGTGAGAACTGCCCGGAAGAGAGCGGCATGACGAATGTCGCGCCTGAGAAAGTCCGTGACCATATCCCCCGGACTGACCCTCCAGCGATGTTCATGGTAGGCCTCTCTCAGAAAAGGTCCTTTGCGGAAAAGCATGGAGGGACCGGTGTAGATGCGGTCCACGGTAAAACGCTCTACCTTGAGGAGCGCCTCCGTACGGAAAATGTTCTCTACCTCCGGCGGCGGGTATTCAATGATGTACTGATGGACCAGGGGCGGAGGCGCCGTTCCCCTGAGGCAACCGGCCAGTCCGACGATCAGCAGGATGATTCCCAAACGCTTCAGCATCGCATCACTCCTCCCTTCTTCCTCGACCGTCACGGACAGGCTCGCTGAAGAGCAGATCCGACGGATTTTCCCGGAGACCTTCGATGAGCATCCGGAGGCTCTCGATTGCCTGACGGATATCGTCGGTCGTTGACTGGATATCGTAGGCCATTGCTTTTGTCCGCCGATCCAGCCCCTCGATAAGGTTTTGCGCCTTCGCGGAGATTTCAGCAGTTCTGAGGTCCTCGACCTCCTTGCCGATCGCGGCGATCATCTTCCGCATCTCTGCCAGCCCTTCCCTCGTCTCCCCAACCCCCTGCCTCGCTTCACTCAGTCCCTGCTCCACCGCCGAGACGATCGACTCGGCCTTACCGTCCGCAAGGATCCTGTTGATTCTCAGAAGAATGCGCTCCAAACCGGCCGTCGTCGAATCCAGATTTCTGACGATATTCGTCATCCCTTGGCCGGTGAGAAAGGTCTCTGCAGCCCGCGAGGTCTGCCTTATCTGCTCGGAAACCCCCTTGAGATCGATATCGCCAACCTTTTCCATGATCCGATCAATGCTCGAAAGCATCTGCTTGGTCTGGGAGGGTTGCGAAGGGATGATCGGATAGACGGTTTTCATACCGGCGGGAGGAATAAAAACCGTCGCATCCGGTTGCCGTCGGTCAAGTTCGACAAAAACGATCCCCGTGATCCCCGCGGCTTTGAGCTGGGCGACGATGCCGTGTTCGACATCGCCGTCCAGATCGATCTTGACGACCACTTCGACTAAACGTTGATCGGAGGCAACCCTTATCCTCTCTACACTCCCGACCTCCACTCCCCGGTATTTGACCCTCGAATCGACTTGCAACCCCTGAACGGATTCGTCAAAATACGTCACATAGCGGGTCCCCTTCTGGAAATAGTTTGCGGCTCCCAGCCAGACGATCGCCGCCACGCCGATCAGGACTCCTGCAATTACAAAAAGACCGACCATGAACCTTGTTTGTCTTTTCGACATTTCGCTCACCCTTTCCTCCGTTCCGCGTCCACCCGGAAGAGAAAATTTCTGACCCGCGGATCGGATGCGGAACGCCTGAGTTCCTCCGGTGCGCCCGTCGCAATGATCCCTTTTTCCTCCCGGTCGATCATCATCACCCGGTCGGCTATGCGCAGAACCAGTTCGACCTGGTGGCTGACGATGACCATTGTCGTACATAGGCCGGTGTTGATTCCCCTGATCAGCGTCTCCAGTTCCGCCGCATTCACCGGATCGAGACCCGCAGAAGGTTCGTCAAAAAAAAGGATCTGCGGATCGAGGGCTATCGCTCTGGCAAGCCCGCCCCGTTTTCTCATTCCTCCCGACAGTTCGGCCGGATAGTGGTTCTCATACCCGCTCAGATTGACCATCCCGAGCTTCATCCGGACGATGAGCTGCACCGTTTCCGGCGACAGCCCGACAAACCCGTCAAGCGGCAGTTTGACGTTCTCTCCCAGAGTCATCGACGCCAAGAGGGCATCCGACTGGAAAAGGACCCCGATTTTCTGCCGGATCAGGTTGAGTTGATCGTCATCGGCGGCAGCGATATCCACCCCCCCAACAAGCACCCGCCCCTTGGAGGACCTTATCAAACCGATCATGTGTTTCAGGAGCGTGGACTTCCCGCAACCGCTCTCCCCGACGATACAGAGGATCTCGCCGCGAAAAACGTCGAAGCTGACGTTTTCCAGAATCGTCTCATCTCCGAATCGCGCGGTGAGTCTATCCACAACGATGACCGGAGCATCCTCCGCTTCTTTCCAGCCGTTTGTCTTTTGTTCCGTTTTACACCCCCTAACGCAGATAGTGGAGAACTACGGCAAACACCGAATCCACGATCACGATCAGCAGGATGGAGGTCACTACCGCCGATGTCGTGGCGGCGCCCACCTCTTCTACTCCTCCCCGGACTTGGAATCCTCGTTGACAGCCGATCCAGGCGATGACGAAGGCAAAAACCAGGGCCTTCAGCAGACTGGAGAGCAGATAGAAGAGAGTAATCGGCCTCTGGCTTTCCTGGAGGTAGGTGTAAGGCGTCAGATCGAGCCCTGTAACCCCCACAATCAGCCCGCCGGCAATACCAAAAAGATCGGAGTAAAGGGTGAGGATGGGCAGGACGATCACAGTGGCGATCAATTTGGGAACCGCCAGGAACCGGATCGGGTCGAACCCCATCGTGGCCAGTGCGTCGACCTCATCGTTGATCCTCATGGTACCGATCTCTGCGGCATAAGCCGATGCGGAGCGCCCGGCTACCAGGATTGCTGTCATGATCGGACCGAGTTCTCTGACAATGGCCAATGAAACAAGGGAGGCCACATAGACATTGGCTCCGAACTGCTTCAGTTGGAGGGAAGACATGAAGGCGATAATCAGACCGATAAGGAGACTGATCAGACCGACAATCGGAAACCCTTCCGCCCCCGTCCGTCGCATGTAGAAGAGGACATCTCCCCAGCGGACTTCACGCGGGTGTCCGGCGAGATGGACCAACGCCGCAACGAGATCGCCCAGGAAAATCATCAGAGCTCTGAAATCAAGGTAGATTTTGAGGCCGACATCGCCTGCCGTCTCTATGATCCCCTCGGTCTCCCTCTCCGACCGAAGCGGAGGTTTCTCCAGCTCCTCCCTGCCTATGAGCTCCATAATTCCCCGAATCCGGGAAGGGACATGAGTATACCCATAGTCGCGGCCCTTCCGACGAATCCTGTCTTCCAACCGGAAAAGGGTCAGAACGCCCGCGCTGTCCATATAGGATACCCCGGCAAGGTCGACTGTAACCGACCCCACACTCCGCTCTCCCAGAACGGCCTCCATATCGGCGAGCAGACGATCCGCATCGTCCAGAGAGACCCGCCCGGACAAAGCAAAGACCAATACCTCCTCATCTTCCCAGTGTGCCTGAAAGGTGTAACCAGGCTGTGGTACACTCATCACAATCACCCCTGCCCCAGTCTCTGCTTCCATATACCGAGACGCCCGATCGCTTCAAGGGGGGTCAGATTCAACAGATCCAGGGCCTTGAGCTCCTCCATGATCGCCTCTTTCTGATCCGTAAAAAGGCTGAGTTGATCGGCATTTTTCCGGGTCGTCTTTTTCCCCCTGGCAATCTTCGGCATCCCGACCTCGTCGAGTTCACCCTGTTCCATGTTTCGGAGGATTTCCATCGCCCGTGCAATCACTTCTCCGGGGACGCCGGCGATCCGCGCCACCTGGATCCCGTAACTCCGGTTCGTTCCCCCCTCCATGATCTTCCTGAGAAAAATGATCCTGTCTCCCCACTCCCGGACGGCGATGTTGAAATTCCGCACCCCTTCCTTTGTGACGGCAAGTTCCGTAAGCTCATGATAATGGGTCGCGAAAAGGGTCCTTGCCCCCAGCGGATCGGCGTCGTGGATATACTCCGCCACCGCCCAGGCAATGCTGAGGCCGTCGAAAGTGCTCGTCCCCCGTCCCACCTCGTCGAGGATGATCAGGCTCCGCTTCGTGGCGTGCCGGAGGATATTGGCTACTTCGGTCATCTCCACCATGAAGGTGCTCTGACCCCGCGTGAGACTGTCTGCCGCTCCGATACGGGTGAAGATCCGGTCGACCAAGCCGACCCGGGCCCGGGCGGCGGGGACGAAGCTGCCCATCTGGGCCATCAGGACGATCAGGGCAATCTGCCGGATGTACGTCGACTTTCCGGCCATGTTGGGACCGGTAATGATAAGAAACCGATTCTTTTCCAGATCAAGGAGCACGTCATTGGGAACGAAGCCCGTTCCACCGGCCATCCGCTCTACAACCGGATGGCGGCCGTCGGCGATTTCGATGGTCTCCCCCGCATCGACCGTGGGACAGCAGTAGTTGTATCTTTCCGCCACCTCGGCCAATGATGCAATCGCGTCAAGATCGGCGATCCGTGACGCCGTCTCCTGTATCCGCCGGATCTCGCGGGCGATTCGGCTCCTGATCTCGATAAAGAGGTCATATTCCCTTGCCTGGCGCCGCTCCTCGGCATGGAGGACGGTCTCCTCGTACCCTTTGAGTTCCTCATTGATATACCGTTCCGCGTTGACCAGGGTCTGCTTGCGGATATAGTCCGGAGGGGCCAGGCGGGCGTTCGCCTTCGTGATCTCGAAATAGTACCCGAAGACGCTGTTGAATCCCACTTTCAGAGAGTTGATCCCTGTCCGTCGGCGTTCCTTCTCCTCCAGGGCGGCGATCCACTGTCGGCCATCCCTCATGATCACGATCAGGCTGTCCAGCTCAGGATCATACCCCTCCCGGATAATCCCTCCCTCGCGGATCGTAAGCGGCGGGTCAGCAACGATCGCATTTTCGATCAGTTCCCTGAGGTCAGTCAGCGGATCGATCCCGGCATGGATCGCCCTCATGAGGGGTGTTTCGCTCTCCCCGAGAAGGGTGAGGATCTCGGGAAGGGCCTGAAGAGACGCCCCAAGCGATGCGAGGTCGCGGCCATTCGCCAGTCCCACGGCAATTCGGCTGCCCAGGCGCTCCAGGTCATAAACGGTCCGCAGACGGTTACGGAGGGATTCCCTGAGGAGATGCTTCTCGCGGATCTCTGAAACTGCCGACAACCTCTCCCGGATCAGGATCGCGTCACGGAGCGGGTAGTTGAGCCAGCGGCGGAGCCTGCGCCCTCCCATCGACGTCACTGTCTGATCGAGGACGTGAAAAAGCGATCCCACCTTTTTGCCCTCGGCAATCGTCGCGAACAATTCGAGATTGCGCTTGGCAATCTCATCCACGATCAGATGGCCGCCGCTTTCATACCACGTCAGATTGTTGATATGTAGAAGGGCGTCCTTTTGTGTCTCGGCCATATAGGCAAGGACGGCGCCTACTGCCCCTACCGCCGCAGGGCGTCTATCGACGGCTAGTTCCGCAAGCCTTTCCTGCGGGAAATGTTTTCGGAGGAGAGCGCCGGCCGTCTCCGGAGTGAATCTTTCCGGTGCAAAACGTCCGATCCGACAACGCTCCCCATCGCCGGCGATTGCCTGGATAAGTTCCTCGTCGCTGAAGCCTTCTTCTACCAGGAGTTCACGGATTTCCATTCCGGCTATCTCGGCCAGGAAGAATTCCCGGTCGTCGGCTTCAGTGACAAGGAACTCCCCGGTGGAGATATCGACGCAGGCGAGGCCGAAACGGCCGTTCCGAATGAACAGGGCCGCAAGAAAGTTATTTTCTTTGGCCTGGAGGTTCTCCGTTTCGAGAACGAGACCCGGGGTCACTACACGCACCACATCCCGTCTGACGACCCCTTTGGCGAGCTTCGGATCCTCGATCTGTTCGCAGATGGCCACCTTTAATCCCTTTTCAATGAGCTTCGCGATGTAGGAAGAGGCTGCATGATAGGGAAAGCCGCAGAGGGGGATGGCATCTTTACTGTTCTTGTTTCGAGAGGTGAGGGCGATCTCCAGAATCTTCGAAGCGGTCACGGCATCCTCGAAGAACATCTCGTAGAAATCGCCCATCCGGAAAAAAAGGATGCAATCCGGGTAGCGTTCCTTCATCTCCGCATACTGACGCATGGCAGGGGTCAGGTCTTTCATTCCCATCGCCCGCCCTTCTTTTGCAGATCGATATAGGAAGACCGCTCCACCCGCCCCCGTCCGCCGACAAAGGCGTTTAACAGCCAGCTCACCGTACCGATGATCAGGGCGCCCAGGACGGCGGTCCAGAAACCGTGGACGTAAAAACCCGGAATGACCTCGGAAACGATCTTCAACATCAGGGCATTTATCAGAAAGGTAAAAAGGCCGAGGGTCAGGATGTTGATGGGCAGCGTCAGCAGGATCAGGAGGGGCCTAAGAAAGGCGTTCAGGATGCCGAGCGTCGCCGCCGCCAGGAAAGCAGGGAACAGGCCGGTCACATAGATGCCGTCCAAGAGCCAGGAGGCGACAAAGACCGCCGCTGTCAGGATCA
>PNOO01000023.1 GCA_013824905.1 Syntrophus sp. (in: bacteria)
CCGCTCCGACCGTCAGGATATTCGGATCCTGAATCAGTCCGCAGATGGGGGCAAAATCATCGAGGGTCACCTTCACCTGCCCCTTCACCAGGGTCGTATAGATGGAAGTCGTCGTCGCAAAGATCGTATAAGGATCATCCTTTTTGGTGGCGACATAGGCAGTGGCAACGGCGCCGCTTCCACCCGGTTTGTTCACCACCACCAAGGGAGCGGGGAGAAGCTTTTCTTTCTCCATCATGTCGACGATATATCGGGCAAAAATATCGGACCCGCCCCCTGGTGCACTGTGTGTCACAATCTCTACGGGTTTTTCCGGATAGGCAGCTACGGCTAAAGTCGCCAATCCGAAGAGCATGAAAATTGAAACCAAAACCACCGAGAATTTACAAAATAATTTCATCTTGTCCCCCTTCCTTTTTTGAATGTTACACTTCATTTGCCTGCTGTCTTGGCAGCAGGTTAGCCCCATGAAAACACTTTCACGGGTGACCACGTTTTTTCGCTACATGATCTCAAAGAATCTTCATCAACATTTCAAATGCGCTTTTTAAATGTGCTTCCAAACTCGCCTGGCTCTTTTCCATGTCTCGCGCCTGCAAGGCGTTTACGATATTAATATGCTCATTGATCGACTCTTTTCTCCGTTTCCCATAGGAATAAAAGGAATATAGCCTGCTGATCTCAATCTGCTCATACAGCTTCTTGACCATTTCCTCCAACTTTCCATTTCCTGTTCTTTCTATGATAAAATAGTGCAATTCTTTGCCTGCTTTGACGTAATCTCCCTTACTTTCATCAGCGTTATCCAATTCTGTCTTGAGTGTTAATAATCTATTCTTGAACGCCTCTATCTCATCAGGATCCAGCCTCTGAATAGCCAATCTAACGGCCGCGATCTCCAGAATGGCCCTGACTTCGTATAAATCCTTAATTTCCTGTGCCGTCGGAATGTTTAGAAAATATCCTTTTTTCCCAGATGAAATAATAAAGCCCTCATTTTTCAATCTCTTCAATGCTTCTCTCGCTGGAGTCCTGCCAATGCCAATCATTGCGGCCAATTTCGATTCGGAAAGAGGCTCTTTGGGAGAAATATTTCTCTCTAAAATCATCTTTTTGATTTGGGAATATGCTTTCTCGGACCGTAAAACCGGCCCTTTCTGAAGCTGTCTTATCCTGGGCAATTTCTTCTCCCCTTGTACATAAATCATATTAAATGCATCCGGTCTTACAAAACACTAAGTCTTTTTCTGATCAGAGCTCTCGTATCCCGGGTTGGTACGGCCGGCATAGTCCTTATGCATCGCCTCCACCGTTTCCTTTTCGATCTCCCAGAATTCAGGAAGCCCGATCGCCGCCTCGATCTCCTCGCGGACCTCACGGGCCCACTCGGGATCCAGGGTCGCAATCCCCGTCTCCTTCACGCCGCGCCACATTTTGATAACCCCTGCAGTCGAGGCGATGATTGTCGCCAGGGGATAGCTGATCAACTGAAAGCCGTATTTGCGTAATTCAGTAGGGTGAAGGCCATTGAAATAGGTGCCTGTCGAGAGAAGAAAATCATTGTCCGGGTATGCTTGACGGAAACGCTCTATGGTATCTTTATTGCGGGTCATGGCGACAAGCCCATCAACACCCAGGGCTTTCACTGCGCGGGCGCGCCTTGCCGCCTCTTCCCATGAACCGTTAACCGCATTTCCCGCGTCGGTGCGGGCGAAGATCATGAAGTCCTTGTCGCGCCTGGCCTTTAAGGCGTATTCAAGGCGCCGGAGAAACTCGTCCAGCTCCACTACATGCTCCAGGCCCCGATGATAGGAAGCACGCTTGGGAAATACCTGGTCTTCGATATGGATGCCGGCCACGCCGGCGCGTTCAAACTCCTGGACCGTTCTCATGACATGAATGGGGTCTCCATACCCGGTGCATGCATCCGCCCGCACCGGAATATCCACGGCGTTTGCCACCCGGTGGGCAACCTCCACCTGCTCTGTCATCGTCAGGAGAGGCTCTGCGGTCACAAGATGGGCGGCAGTCATCCACCCTGCCACCGAAACAGCTTTGAAACCCATCCGTTGCAGGATTCTTCCCATAAGCGGATCATGCGCTCCAGGAACCAGTATGGTTTCACCGGTGGCGATCAGATCACGAAACTTTCGACCTGGTGATGGTGCCATGCTTATATGCTCTCCTTTCCAAAATTCACTTTGCCGAAAGGTAGGAAGCCCGGCCCCGGTCCATATTCGGCCATGTAATCCAGCTCCCATGACTGCAGGGTGAGCACAACGCCGACAATCAGCCAAAGGAGGGCGGAAAGTTGGTCAGTCCGATAGACGTGGAGGAGGAAGTGAACACGTTGTGCTTCATCATCTTGAGGCATACTAAAGCTCCTTTCTTTTCAGTCCGGGATTTCAATCTCCAGCAGAGGGCTGAACATCTGGCAGCCATATTGATCACTGTCTTCCAGGTCTCCCTGGGTAATCGGACGAGGGATGGTCACCTTAATGCCTCTGGCCGCATCGACACTGTAGATCTCCACATCCTCTAAGGGTGTTCCGTACAATCGGGAGAAAAGTTCTCGATTGATGGCGCCGGAGTCCCGCACCCGGCGGTAATTCTCGAACCGGTCAAACATAAAGTCAAAGGTCAATGTAAATGGCCCGGCGTTCTTGCTCCTGATGAGTTGTGTGATATCCATTAACTTTGCCATAATCCGATTTCCTCCAATTCAATCTTAAATCTTCATCATTTCCATTGGGAACATCTCATAAGGATCCGCAGGCTCCACAAGATGGTTTACATTGAAACGAAAGACCGGACCGCGCGCAATCTGCTTCGGACTGTATGGGAATGCGAAATTGGATGTGAATCCTTTCCACTGTGGAATGGCCTGATGCAGTCCGGCATGGCCAGCCATGCCCATAATTCCTGTGGCCATCTCTTGGGTGGGCGCCGTGGCCTCCATGACCAAAGCCAATTCGTGGCCTACTCGATCTTTCAGCGGCTCACGATTTCCCATCACCCCATTCCTGCCATAAATGCGAACATTGAAGATATACCCGCCGTTGGCAGCCTTCTCACCGAACATTTCACCGACACGTTGCTTTACCTTATCGCGGAGCACATCCAGCCAACTGTCGATCTGCCTGATAAGCACCGGATCGCGAACGCCTGCAATACAGATGGCCTGATAGCCTACCTTTTCCGCACCTTCCAGTTTTATGGTATATGTTTTAGTTGGCACGAACCCGCTCCCCGTGACCCTAACGACCCGATCGCTCTCCGCTTCATAAACCGCCGTGCTGGTATCCACCATCCCAGAAGGTTCGTAAAGATGGATCGGGCTGCCGGTCTCGTAAAAAGTGTGAGCAGCCACACTGACGGGTGTGCAGCGGTATTCCGGATTGGGAGGATCCATTACGAAATATCCCTGACCGATCCGGGCAAACATGCAATCCCCGCGGGTTCTCTGAGCTACACAGGCCGCTCCGCACTCAAGTATCTTGGCCGCATGCCACACCGGACCGGGAGAAAACCCTCTCTGAATTGGAATAGCCGCATATATGGACGTATCGCTTGAACGACCGGCGATGACCACCTCTGCCCCTGCCTCCAGTGCGCGGATGAAGGGTTCCGCCCCCATCATGCCGACGATATGTTCGCTTTTGTCAATAACCTTCTCATCAAATGGCGGCGCCGGCTTTAACGGCCTGATCTTGCCTTGGGCCAGCTTTTGCTTCAAATAATCCTTCTTTTGTTCGGAATGGATGATCGCTAGTTTGAAATGCAGCCCCTCCTCACGGGCGATCTCCTTGGCGATCTCTACGGTCCAAGACAGATTGATGTCGCCTCCGGCAGTGCCGGCGGAACCGATCAACAGCGGGATACGCTTCTCTCTTGCACCCAATAAAGCCAATCGTAAGTCCCGTTTCACTGCCGCTTTCGAATAAGAGCACTCCGCGTTGCCGAGACTCGTCGGACCGCCGTCGGTTGAACCCGCATCGCAGCCAATAAAGTCCGGATCCCACGATAACGCTCTCTTATAACTGGTTTCAAGAAACCCCGAACCCAGCATGCCGCTCAGCGCAAGAACCTTTACCTCATCTGTCATGATTGTCTCCAATGCACTCGTTCTGAATGATCCTCCTATTTTTGTATAATGCTCCCATCCTTATTCAGCATGCCCCCATCGATCATTTGCTGCTTGACGAGCTTTTCATCCTCCTCCCAGAATGCGGCAAGCTTCTTTGCATCCATATACTCTTCCTGCATCATCGACTGGTCCATGTACTTTCTAAATTGAGCACTCTCGACGATCCTCTTCGCAGCAGTCTCCAGTGTTTTCACTGCATACTGGGGCATTTCCGGTGGACCCATTAACGCCCGGTACGAAATCTGCGGTTTCCCCAATCCCGCCTCCTGTACGGTCGGGACGTCCGGGAAGGCTTTATACCGTTTGGTGGAGGCGGCGAGAATGACCCGCAAATTCCCCGCCCGGACATGCTCCAGAACGCTCGAAGGATTGAGGAAGGCAAAATCAATATTTCCCCCCATGACATTAGTTGCAGCTTCCATCTCTCCCGCGAAAGAGACGAACTTCCACTGCACGCCTTTAATTTTTTGCATGACTTTTCCCATCATCGCTTCGTTTGATGTTATGGATGATCCCCCCTGGGCGAGCTTGTTCGGGTTCTTCTTTGCAGCATCAAAAATGTCGTCCATGGTCTTATAAGGACTCTTTGCGCTCACAATCATGACGCTGCCGTCCACGCAAATATTGGCGATCGGGGTGAAATTTCTGTAGGTATAGGGAACCACGACCCGCAGGGGGGTGCCCAGAATAAGGCCGTTTGACGTGATGGCCCACAGATGGTCTTCACCCTTTTTCTCAAACAGATAGGAAAAGGCTTTCGCCATGCCGCTGCCGGGCTTCAGGGTAACGAACACGGGCTGAGGCAGGATTTTCTCCTTCTGGACGATCTCGGCAATCAGATGTCCGATGAGATTGTTAGGTCCCCCGGGGGCGCTGTGGGTAACGATTTCAATTGGCCGGGAAGGGTATTCAGCAGATAAGGCATAGGTGCTGAAAAATGGCGCGCTCAGCATGGGCAGTGATAAAAAAACGATGTAACGAAAAAATAAATTTGTAAATCTAAACTTCTTCATCATTCTACCTCCCTTTTTGTTGGTTTGGTTGGTGAAAAATATCCTCCATGTCCGCTTCATTGAGCTGATTCAGCAGGTATCCTTTCCTTGCTGCGGACCCTGGCAAGGAAGTAACGCTGAAGCCAGGGGGCGAAGAGGGCCAATACCGCAAAGAAGAGAAAGACGGCCGATACCGGACGCTCGATGAAGATGGACAGACTTCCGTCGGATAATATGATGGACTGCCTGAAGGCACGTTCCACCATTGGGCCAAGGATCAGTGCTAAGAGCAGGCATGCTGGGGGGTAGTCCAATTTCTTGAAGCAGTACCCTATAATCCCGAAAACACCCATTACCCGGAGATCGAATATGCTGTAATCTATACTGTACACGCCGATTGAACCAATCACGATAATGATGATATACATGAGGCTGTACGGCACCTTTAACACTTGCACCACAACGGGAATCAGCGGGATATTGATAATAAGCAGCAGGATGTTGGCAAAGTACATACTCGCTACGATCCCCCAGAAGATCTCCGGGTGCTCCGGCAGCAAAAAAGGGCCGGGACGCAAGCCGAACATAAGCAAGACGACCATCAGCATCCCCGTTCCGGCAGAACCGGGTATCCCCAGGGTAAGCATCGGCACCAGATCACCGGAGGTGGAGGCGTTGTCCGCCGATTCAGCGGCGGCCACCCCTTCTACGGCCCCGGTCCCAAAACGTTCGGGAGTTTTCGAGGTGGTTTTCGCCACTGCGTATGATATGAAAGAGGCAACGGTAGCCCCTGCTCCCGGCAGCACGCCGACGATAAATCCAATAATAATACTCCGGATCCAGGTTGTCAGGCACTGACGAATGTCCTGCCACGTCGGTAGCAGATTACGAAGGCCCCTGGGAACCTTGCCAAGGGAAAATTTCACCCCCTGCTCAACGTTGAGCAGGATCTCCCCCAATGCGAAAAGTCCCACCGCCACCATCACGAAGTTGATGCCGTCCATAAGTTCAATCCGGCCAAGGGTCAGCCTCAGCGAACCGGAAAACATATCCGAACCAACTGTAGCCAGGACAAGCCCCAGGGTAGCGGCCAAAAAACCCTTGACCAGAGACTTGCCGGTGAGGGACGTCACAAGGCTCAGCCCCATCAATGTCAGCGAAAAAAATTCCGGCGGGCCGAAGCCAATTGCCATCTTAGCCATGACCGGCGCCAGAAGCATCATCATGACGAGGCTTATTTGTCCACCGACAAAGGAGGAAATTGCCGCCAGCCCTATCGCAGGGCCTGCCCGCCCTTGCAATGCCATTTGATAGCCGTCGAGGCATGTTACTATCGCGTTGGATTCACCGGGGAGATTCATCATGATAGCCGTAATTGCGCCACCGAACCGGGCGCCGCAGAACATGGAGACCAACATGATCATCGCTGTTACCGGAGTCATTCCTAAAACCACGGGCATCAGGATTGCGACGGTGGCAGTTACACCTAATCCAGGGAGTATTCCGACAAGCGTCCCCATCACCGCGCCGACAAAAACCAATAGTATGTTCACCGGAGTAAAAACAATGGCCAGTCCGGTCATTAATCCATGCACAATATCCATTTTCTAAAACTCCTTATCTCGATACCCTGATGGTGTACGACGAGGAATCGATCGCCTGGGGTGCGATCAGATGAATCTCATGAATTTCATGAATCCCACCGGCAACTGCAATTTGAGCCCCACCCCGAAGATCAGCCAGAGCAGAAAAAACGACACTACCGCCGCAATGAGCGAATATTTCAAACTTTGCCTTTCCACCGCGTATAGTAAAAAGAGAAACAGAAGGGCTGAGGAAAGGAAAAACCCCGCCCGGTCGATCAGCAAAAAGAAGACGAACAACCCAAAGGTTATCATGAACATTTTGAAGACGGCACTTTTGCTCGCGATGGTTATCCTCTGTTGTTTTGATGCTTTACCGACGCTGGCTCGGATTGCCAATAGTGCACCGAGAAAAATTGATATGGCTCCAAGCCAAAACGGGAAAAACCCTGCCGATGGACCGAAATCATCGGTGTAATCAAGTTTCTGCGATTGAATAATCACAAAGATACCAAATGAAATCCATAAAATACTCGAAACCTGGTCCACTCGTTTTTCAGGAATTGATAACGAAGAAGGGTTGTCAGTAGATTTTTCAGTCATACGGTCCCTCCGAGACTATTTTTGTGCATATCTTAATGCAGCATAGCGGCTATCTGAAATAGGATTGCATGTATCATGAGGTATGGATACCGAAGTACCGGAAGATGAAACGACAGGGGTAGTCTTGTAGATATTTGTGCGAAATATTTTGTGACCTCGCTTGTACGATAAGGCACAACGTTCTTGACGGGCAACTTTTACCCAATCAAATGCACAGCCGGATCTCGATACCGGTCAATCTGAGTTTTGCAGGACACAGGTTATATGAAATAATAAGCGTCATGCATATTGTCCGATTGTATATGTCGCAAAAAACAAACTTAACAGGCCAGAATATTTGGGCTCGCTGGTCTTTATGTCCAAATTCAAAACAGATGGGGAACCATCCACGAATATAGTAGGCGAAATGAAAAATACGTAATGATCTATAATATGTTGAATGTCTTTGTATACAAGGTGAATACATCTTTAGCACACGAAGCCAAGACTTGTCAACAAAATAATGCTTAGATTTCAAAAACCACATGTGAAAAGGTATCAACACTACCTTTGCGTTAGACAAATTGCCTTGATTTCAGCAGTCGGATGGAGTAGAAATGCATGAAAGAACAAGGGGTGCCGATTCAGGCTGAGAAAATACCCTTTGAACCTGACCTGGGTAATGCCAGCGTAGGGAATGGCAAGTATCAAATTATTCATCAATCTTATCAGGGGCCATATCCCTCAACCGGGTGTGGCCTTTTTTTTCTCCAGGCCGTGTCCTTAATGAGAACACCGGAGGGCGGTGATCATGAAGAAAGTGATTTTCATCGTATCCGGCGGGGAACTCGATGATCCCTTGTTTTTCAGGGAACAGTTAGCGAGGTCCGTGCCCACGGCAGTGATCTGTGCAGACGGCGGCGCCCGACATATTGAGGTCGCGGGGTTGATCCCCACCCTCATCGTCGGAGATATGGATTCGCTGGATCGGGTCACTCAGGATCGTTACGAATCCATGGGTGCCAGGATCATCCGCCATCCACGGGAGAAAAACGAAACAGATACCGAGCTGGCGCTCCGGGAGGCCTTCGTGATGACACCCTCGGAAGTCTGGATCTGGGGGGCTCTGGGGCACCGCATCGACCACATCCTGGCCAATATTTCTCTGCTCGTCCAGGGAATCAGAAACGGGATACAAATAAGGCTCATCGACACCTGGTGTGAAGTCTTCCTTGTCAACCGGCGGATGGTTCTCGATGGGGAGGTGGGCCAGACCGTTTCCCTTTTTCCTTTTGGAGGAGAAGTCTCAGGTATCACTCTCACGGGTTTCGAGTACCCTCTGACGAAAGCACTCATGGAGGTCGGGAGCCCTTACGGGATCAGCAATCACCTGACGGAAAGGCAGGGGATCATTGAGGTAGATTCGGGATATCTTCTCGTGGTGCGGTATTTCCGCCCGGGGGTTTTCCCGGGGGTGGAGAGAAGATGAAACCTTTCAGGGTACTCACGATCGCCGGATCGGATTCCGGCGGAGGGGCGGGGATTCAGGCGGATCTGAAGACGATTACGGTTCTGGGCGGGTTCGGGATGAGTGTGATCACGGCGCTCACCGCTCAAAATACCCTCGGTGTCCACGGCATCCACGATGTGCCGCCGCCGTTTGTGGAGCTGCAGTTCGATGCGGTAGCGACCGACATCGGGATCGATGCGGCCAAGACGGGGATGCTGGCCACCTCGGAGATCATCCGGGTTGTGGCGGGGAAGATCCGCCGGTACGGGATCGTCAAACTCGTCGTCGATCCGGTGATGGTGGCCAAGGGGGGGATGTCGCTGATCCGTGAGGAGGCCAAAAAAACCCTCATTGCCGAACTGATTCCGCTGGCCCTTGTCCTCACGCCGAATATCCCCGAGGCCGAGGTCCTCTCCGGGATCAGGATCGAGACGCTTGACGACATGAAGGCAGCGGCCAGGATCATTCGGGAGATGGGAGCAAAGCACGTGGTCGTGAAGGGAGGACACCTTTCCGGAGATGCCGTGGACCTCCTGTATGACGGGGAGAATTTCCGCGAGTTTCGCTCGCAGCGAATCGCCACGGAGGATACCCACGGGACCGGCTGCACCTATTCGGCGGCGATCACCACCGAACTCGCCTTCGGGAAAGATGTCGCCGGGGCTGTGACGGAGGCCAAGCGTTACATTACCGCGGCGGTGCGTCATGCCTGGCGGGTGGGTGGCGGACATGGTCCGACGAACCATCTGGCGCC
The DNA here is from genome assembly GCA_013824905.1 of Syntrophus sp. (in: bacteria). Classification (GTDB taxonomy): domain Bacteria; phylum Desulfobacterota; class Syntrophia; order Syntrophales; family UBA5619; genus JAKAFS01. The sequence continues at coordinate 9,569 of PNOO01000023.1, forward strand.
CCTTTTTGCTGTGGAAGAAGGTATGGCGGCCATAAGGCCGGAAGGCTGGAAAAAGATCGGATAAGGGGTGAATCGTGGAAGAAAAAACTCAGTTGAGCGGCCTGAATCTGTTCTTTCTTTGGTTCGGCGCCGCAGTTTCCGTCGCCGAGATCCTGACGGGAGGCTACCTCGCAGAACTTGGGGCGGTAAAGGGACTATGGGCAATCATCCTGGGTCACCTGGCGGGGACGATACTCCTCGTCCTTGCGGGACTGATCGGATTCAGGGAAAGACTCCCCGCCATCATGTCCACACGGATCTCCTTCGGAAAGCAGGGGTCCTACATCATTTCTGTGATCAACATTCTCCAACTCGTCGGCTGGACGGCGATCATGATCATCGAGGGGAGCCTGGCGATGAACGTGATCGGCCGCTCCCTGTGGAACTTCGATCACCCGACCCTGATGTCCTGCCTGATCGGATCACTCGTCGGACTCTGGGTCTTCTGGGGGGTGAAGGGGTTCAAGAAGATCAACACCCTGGCCGTTTCGCTGCTTCTGGTCCTCACGGCTGTGATGAGCTGGGTCGTCCTTACGCATCCAGCAGCAGCAGCGGATATGGGAAAACAGAAAGGGGCATTCGGGATGGGCTTCGAGCTCTCGATCATCATGCCGCTCAGCTGGTTTCCCCTGATCTCCGATTACACCTCCCTTGCCCGGACGAAGAAAGGCGCCCTGATTGCCCCGTTCTGCGGTTATTTCCTCGGGAGCTGCTGGATGTACGCAATCGGAATGGCGGGCGGGCTTCTCTCCGGTTCGCCTGATCCGACGAAGATCATGCTTGCGGCCAACCTCGGCCTGATGGCGATGGCCATCCTAGGCCTCTCCACTGTGACGACCACCTTTCTGGACGTCTATTCGGCGGGGATCTCGCTGATCAACATCTTTCCACGAGTCAGCGACCGGATGGCGGCTGTCGGCTTCGCCGTGATCGGCACCGCCGCGGCCCTGGTGTTTCCTATCGACCGGTATACCGAATTTCTCTACGTCCTGGGATCCGTCTTCTCACCGCTGATTGCCATTCTCCTGACAGACTATTTCGCTTTGAAGTGCGACAATCGCAGGCGCCGTGCCGACCTTCCGGCGACCATTTCCCTTGCTGCGGGGATAGCCTTTTACTATCTCATAAGATCTATTGATATCCCGGTCGGATCTACGCTCACGACGATCGCCTTTACTTCGGGGCTCCACACTATCCTCCGCAAAGGGTGGCAGCGGGGAAAAGTTCCGGGAGGTGATCGTGTCGCTGGATGATGCAGCCGCCATTGTCCGCCGCCTACGGGGTAGCGGTTATGAAGCCTTTCTGGTGGGCGGCTGTGTCCGCGACCACATCCGCGGCGTAACGCCGCAAGACTTTGACATCGTCACATCAGCCCGTCCGGAAGAGGTCCAGCCTCTTTTTGCCCGGACGGTTCCCGTCGGCGCCCGCTTCGGCGTCATTCTTGTCATCGAGGGGGGGCGCCCTTACGAGGTGGCTACCTTCCGGGTGGAAACCGGTTATGACGACGGACGCCACCCCTCCCGGGTCGTCTTCGCCACTGCCGAGGAGGATGTCCGTCGCCGGGACTTTACGGTCAACGGTCTTCTGATGGATCCGGAGACGGGCCGGATTATCGATTATGTCGACGGGCGTCACGACATCGAACGACGTCTCATCCGGACGATCGGCGACCCGGATGCGCGTTTCTCCGAGGATCATCTACGGATGCTCCGGGCGGTCCGCTTTACCGCTACGCTCGGCTTCACACTCGATGCAGCGACTCTGGCCGCCATCCGGAGGCAGGCGTCTTCCATCCGGCGGATCAGCGCCGAGCGTATCCGGGAGGAGCTCAACCGGATACTGACAAGCGGCAGGGCGAGGGAAGGGGTGGAGCTTCTTGTCGAAAGCGGCCTCCTTGCTGAGATCCTTCCCGAAGTTCTGGCGCTCCGGGGGGTCAGCCAGCCCCCGGTCTTCCATCCCGAGGGGGATGTCTGGGAACATACCTTACAGATGCTCGCCCTTCTCCCCGGAGAGGATGGAGGCGCCGACCTGCGCCTCGACTGGGCGGTCCTCCTCCACGACCTGGGTAAGGCGGTCACCCGTTTTGAGGACGCAACCGGAGTGCATTTCTACGGCCATGTACGGCGGGGGGAAGAGCTCGCGGCCGCGATCTTACAAAGGCTCCGTTTTTCCCGGGAAGAGACGGAGACGATCCTGGCCCTCATCAGGGGACACATGCTCTTCATGAATGTTCACGAGATGCGGCCGAACCGGCTGAAACGCTTCCTTAGGCAGCCGGATTTTACCCTCCACCTGGAACTCCACCGCCTCGACTGTCTGGGGAGTCACGGCCTCCTAGACAACCATGAATATTCGCTGCAGAAGCTGAAGGAATATTCTGAGGAAGAGCTCAAGCCGCCTCCTCTTCTCACCGGGGAGGACCTCATCGGAATGGGCTATGCCCCGGGTCCTATTTTCCGGGAAATCCTCTGTGCAGTCGAGGACGCCCAGTTGGGCGGCGAGATAGCGGATATAGGGGAAGCCCGGTCACTGGTCCGGAAGCGCTGGGGCGATCCTGCAAGCTGAACCTCCTATTTTTATTACAAGGACATCCGTCACTGTCTTCTTGCAATTTCCCGAAGTTTTCGTGAGAATAGAGCCCTCGCAGCGAATCGCTCTTGAGGAGACGGACCCACACCATGGGTATACAATCATTGTTTCACAAACGGACAGAGCTTCTTGTCGTGACGGTCATTCTGATTCTTTTCGTCGGGGGTTGCGGACAACCGACCGTTCGTCATACTGTACCGGCGACAAAGATCATTGAGAAAAAGTCACTCCCCCGCCTGGGTTATACGATCCAGGCCGGGGCCTTCGCCAATGCGGAAAACGGCGCCCGCCTGACCCGCTCCCTTCAGGAAAAAGGACTCTCGGCGACCTATTTTTTGGACGGCAGGCTTTACAAGGTCCGGTTCGGCAACTTCCCCGCCAAAGAGCTGGCCCGTGTCGGGGCGGAGGAGATCCGCCGGCAGGGTATTATCGAGGAATTCTACATTGTCAGTCCCGAGGAGTATCCGGTCTCACAACGGGAGGAGAAAGGCGAGGCCTATCTCCGGGAGGAACTGGTACGGTCCGCACGGAGCTTTCTCGGTGTTCCCTACCTCTGGGGAGGGACCTCTGTTGAAACCGGTTTTGATTGCAGCGGTCTGACAATGACCGTCTATCAGCTAAGTGGTTTCGATCTTCCCCGTACCTCCCGCGAGCAGTACATGGCGGGCAATCCTGTCGCACCTTACTCTCCGGAGAAGGGTGACCTCGTTTTTTTCGCTCCAGGGGGAGATAAGGTTACCCATGTCGGCATCTATACGGGGAACGACCAATTTATCCATGCCCCGGAAAGAGGGAAGCGGATCAGGACGGATTTTCTCTCGAACGGTTATTATCGCCGGGTGTATATCGGGGCGAAGTCGTATTTGTAAGGCTCCATTTTTTCTTTAGCAAGGGGGTTGATGAAAGCCTCTTTTTTTAGTAGGGTACAAGATATAGCAAGAAAAAAATATTGTGATAAAGAGGTATAATGCCTTTTCAGTCTTGGTTTGCGATCCTGATCTGTACCATTCTTTGCCTCTCCGGCTGCATGAAGACGGTCGAAAAAAAAGCAACCGTACCGGTCCCGGAGAAAAAAACAGCAGCCGAGCATCAGGCACCTTATGATCTTGATATTCCGAAAGAATACCTGGATCTCCTGCGGAGTGCCAACGCGGATGACTGGAGAATTCCCCAAATATTTCTGGCCCTTGCCGGTCAATATGAAGCAGAGGGGGATGAGGGGAGGGCGCTTCACTTTCTGGACAGGGCGGCGAAGGCCTTTGCCGTAAAAAAAGATTCCTCCGGCGAGGCGCTGGTCTTCTCCAAAAAGATCCTTTTCCTGATGCAGACAGGTCGGGAGCGCGAGGCCCTTGCACTGCTGCGAGAGGGGGGCGAAAAATGGACAGAGCCTCCACTCCGGGCTTTTCCGGAATATCTCGACGGCCGCCTCGCCCTGCTGAGGGGCGATTTTAACCGCGCCCGGGAGCTGTTCAGTCTATCTCTCCAAGACAACACGGTTTTCCAGACCGATCTTCACCTCCTTCGGCTGAAGCGCGATGCCGAACTCGCAGCCGGGATGGCGGCGGTTCTGTCCGAATACCTCCCGCGTCTACTGGCGGTCTATCGCCTTCAGGAAACACCGCTTTCTGAAACGCGCCCGGCCGGTGAAAGCAGTCTCCACCTGCAAAATGCCCTTGCCATGAATGAGGAATTGAGAAAGACGATGCTCGGGACGTTTATTCCGGCCTTCGATTTTCAGAGGACCGAGGCCGAGGCGCGAGCCTTTATGGGGCTGGCCGATGGGATGAGAGGCAATGCTACGGAATCGCTCCGTGCCCTCGTCTATGCGGCGGAATCGGCGCGGGCGACGGGCTTCCGTGAAGGCGAGATCAGGAGCCTCCTGTTTCTGGGCGAACTGGGACTCGCAGGGGTAAACAGAAGCGAAGGCCTTATGGCGGCCGAAACACTCCGGGAGAGAGCCGATCACTACCAGGCGGCGTCTTATCAGATCTGGGCGAGACTCCTTTTGGCCCGTTATGCCCATGAGATAGGGCGGAGAAATGAGGCGATAGCCACCCTCCAGGAGGCGGATGCGATCCTTTCGGTTCAGAGGTCCGGACCGGAAGCGGAGATGTTCGCGGAGGTCTGTCGCCTTCAACGCCGTGCGGTCTATGAATCCCTGGTCGAGATGCTGGCCGCGGTGGGGCGCGCCGGCGAGGCCCTGACCGCGGCGGAGAAGGCCAAGGCGCTCATGACGACGAATCTTCTGGCCGGCCAGGATATCGGTGCGACCCCCGCCGAACGGGAGCTGCTCCTGAAGGAGGCGGAACTTGGTGAAATCTTCCGAATCATCCGGCGACGCATCCTGAATGTGTCCGGAGAGGCGCACACCGGGGAGCTTTTAGAGAGGCTCAAGGGGGTCAAGACGATGTATGATGAGCTGCTCGGTCAGTTCGGGACAGAAGGAGAAAGGCTCCTCCCCCTTGTCTCAGTTCACGGAATCGATCCCGCTGCCTTACAGCATCTGTTGGATGCGGATACCACAATATTTTCATACTTTGTGACCGATACCGGCCTCTATGTATGGGCCATCCACCAAAATATGGTCCAACTGGTGAAAATCGATCTCACGCGGGCGGAGCTCAGAGGCCTCGTTTTTTCCTATCTCGAATCTATATACTCCAGGGACAGAAGAAAAACGGAGAGCCTCTCACGCAGGGTATACGATCTGCTTCTTAAGCCGGTCATTCCGTTCGTTTCCGGGGATCGGATCGGATTTATCCCCGATGACTGCCTCAGCTATTTTCCCTTCGCGGCGATGAATTACCGAGGGAAGTCCCTTGTTGAAGGCTTTTCCATATTTCACCTCCCCACGGCCGGTCTGCTGGAGGAGGTCGTTACAAAAAAAGCTCATTCGGGTCTCAGGATACTTGCCTTCGGGGATCCCGATCTGGAAGATGAGACGCTGGATCTCCATCATGCGGTGGAGGAACTCAAGCGGATCAGGAAACAAGGCGACACCGTTCTGCTCAAAGAGCAGGCGTCGGAGACGAAAGCGGGGGAGATGATGGCGAATTACGACATTCTCCATTTTGCCGTCCGGGGACAGTTCAATTCCGATGCGCCGCTGCTTTCGGGCCTTCTGCTTACACCAGGCGCTGATCAGGACGGCATCCTGAGCGTCCTCGATATCTTCCGGCTTCGCTTTCCGGGAAGGGCCGTCGTCCTGAGCGGCTGCGACACCCTGCCGGAGAAAGATCCGGAGGGGAAGAGTATTTCCGCACTGCAGCGGGCGTTTCTCCATGCGGGAAGCCCCTCCGTCGTCTCGACGCTCTGGTTTGTCGACGACCGGGCGTCTGCCTATCTCCTGGAGCTTTTTTATCGGCAGTTGGAAAGAAAAAAATCCCTTGCCGATTCGCTCCGGACGGCGCAGCTCCGACTGATTCGAGAAGGCTATCCCCCCTATATTTGGGCGGCCTTCATAGTGACGGGTAGGTACTGAAAATTATCCGGCCGTAACGCCGTGCAACGAAAGAAAGGAGATCCATGAATAGCGAAAATTTACTGGTGACCGGGGGCTGCGGCTTCATCGGGAGCAACTTCATCCGTCATCTGCTTGCCAATGCAGATTTCAAAGGAAGGATCATCAATGCGGACAACCTGACCTATGCGGGGAATCCGGAAAACTTGAGCGATGTCGCGGAAACCCGGCCGGGGTGGTACCTCTTCCGGAAGGCGGACATCTGCGATGCAGCCGTCGTCCGGGAGCTCTTCGACAATTACGGGATTGACACCGTCTGTCATTTCGCCGCCGAATCCCATGTGGATCGTTCGATCCTCATGCCGGACAGTTTTATTCAGACCAATATCATCGGCACATTCAACCTCCTCGAAGCGGCAAGGAGCAGGGGGACGGGCTTCCGGCTCTTCCACCACATCAGCACCGACGAGGTTTACGGGAGCCTCGGCCCGGTGGGGGCATTCACCGAAGAGACGCCCTATCGTCCGAACAGCCCCTACTCCGCCTCCAAGGCCTCCTCCGACCATCTCGTCCGCGCCTATCATGAAACCTACGGCCTGCCGACGACGCTGTCCAACTGTTCCAACAACTACGGTCCTTATCAATTCCCGGAAAAGCTGATCCCGCTGGTGATCCTCAATGCCCTGGAGGGAAAGCCCCTCCCGGTTTACGGGGACGGTAAAAACGTCCGGGACTGGCTTTACGTTACGGATCATTGCGAGGCGATCCGACAGATCATGGAGAAGGGACGGCGCGGAGAGACCTACAATATCGGCGGCCATGCGGAGATGGAAAACATCGCCATCGTGGAGATGATCTGCGATCTGGTGGACGAGTTCGCGCCGCCTCCCAAGGGGGGCTCTCGACGGCAGTTGATCACCTTCGTAAAAGACAGGCCCGGCCACGATCGGCGCTATGCCATCGATTTCAAGAAATTGCACAAAGAGCTGGGCTGGTCTCCCGCGGAATCCTTCGCCTCGGGCCTCCGGAAGACCGTCCGATGGTACCTCGATCACCGTGCCTGGAGCGAGCGGATCAGGAGCGGGGAGTATCAGTCCTGGATCCGAGAACAGTATGGGGAAAGAGAATAAAACCGCTGTGATCACAGCCATAATCAACTTGAGGTAGAGAGCAAAATTTGCTAAGATTCATGACGGCTACGCAAACCAAAATGACGGGCGGATTCCGCGATGGGTGGAAGCGCCTGTTCAACAGCAAAGGAGAAAACCATGGAACCACGGTTGAATGCATTGGACACTGCTCTGAAAAACGAGATGAACGAACACCATTTCTATAAGAAGAATGCGGAGAGAACGAAGAATACCGTCGGCAAGGCGATGTTCGAGCAGATTGCGGGAGAGGAGCTGGAGCATTACGAGCGGCTTCAGCAGCTTGCCGAAAGCTGGAAGAAGGACAAAAAATGGCCGGAGACCGTTCCGCTCAAGGTGAATGAGACGGCAGTACGGTCGATTTTCGGCAGGGCCGCCCAGTCGTGCGGGAAAGCGGCTGCCTGTGGGGATTCCGACGACCTGAATGCGGTCCGCACGGCGATCGAATTCGAGGCGAAGGGGGCGGCGTTCTATGCGGAGCTTCGCGACCAGTCGTCCGATCCGAAGGAAAAGGCGTTCTTCGGCCTCTTGGCCAATATTGAGCACGAACACTTTTCCTCTCTCAAAGATACGGAGGAGTACTTCGTTAATCCGGGCGGCTATTTTCAGAAGGCCGAGAGTTCAGGCCTCGACGGGGCGTAACCGCCTCCAACCTCAGGGTCAGGTCGTTCCAGGCATAGTAGAGATCTTCCAGCTCGACGGAAATGGCTTTCAGCTCCTGATTGAGATGTTTGATCCGTTCCGGATCCCGGTAGATCTCCGGTTCACAGAGGGCCGCCTCGCCTTCCTTCCGCCGGACCTCCAGAAGGGCGATCCGCTCCTCTGTTACTGCCAGGTCCTGTTTCAGGGCCGACGTCGCCCGCGAGATCCGGGTCCGCTCTTCCGCCTCGATCCGTCTTTCCT
>PNOO01000024.1 GCA_013824905.1 Syntrophus sp. (in: bacteria)
CTGTCTTGAGCCGGCGTTCCATGACGGCAGCGCTTTCTCCCCTTTTCAACAATCGGATCTTCAGTTCGGAAAGCGAAGGGGGCAGAATGAAGACGAAGACCCCGCGTGGATAATGCTCCCGGATTGCCCTGGCTCCGCGGGGTTCAATATCCAGGATCAGATCGTCTCCCCGCTCCAGAAAGACATCCATCGTCTTTTTCGACGTCCCATATAGCTGACCATAATTCTCTACCCATTCGACAAACTCTCCCCGGGCAATCCGTTCCCGGAATGCCTCCTCTGAAATGAAGTGGTAATCTTTACCGTCCACTTCGCCGGTACGGGGGGGGCGCGTGGTGAAGGAGACCGAAAAACGGACATCGGGAAACATCCGCAGAATCTCCCTGCTGATTGATGTCTTCCCCGCCCCGGAGGGAGCGGACATAATCATCAATAGCCCCCGGGATCTCTTGGCAGGAATCTCATTCAATATTCTGCACCTGCTCCCGCAATTTGGCCAGTTCACTCTTGATCTCGATGACATTCCGCGATATCTCGGCATCACTGCTCTTGGCGCCGATCGTATTGACCTCCCGGCCCATCTCCTGAATCAGGAAATCGATCTTTCTGCCGGCGCCATCTCCGATCGTCAGCAGATCGGTGAACTGTTCGATATGGCTGCGGAAACGAACGATCTCTTCCGTTATGTCGCTCTTTTCCGCCATGATCGCCACTTCCTGGAGCAGACGAGACTCATCGATCGTCATGTCGCCCGTCAATTCCCGTATCCTGTCCCCAAGTCGTTTCTGATATTCGCATACAACCTGCGGCGCTCTGCCGGCAATCGTTTCCAGAACACAAGCAATCAGAGAGAGACGCGCCGTCAGATCCCTCTGCAGGCTCTCCCCTTCCCTCGCCCTCATCTCCGTAAGCGTCCGCATCGCCTCATCGAGGAGCTTGGACAGACCCTCCCACAGGGCCGCCGGGTCCTGAACCGATTCCGTCGGAACAAAGACATCCCTGAAACCGGTCATCATCGCCAGGGAAACCTCGTCGCCAAGCTGCAATTCCTCCTTCAACTGGCAAAGGAGGGCATGATAATTTCTGGCGAGCGGGAGATTCAGGGTCAAGCGACTGCTATTGTCCGCAATCCCCTCGCTGTCGGCCCGGACGGTCGCCTCGATCCTCCCGCGGGAGAATTGCTCCCCGATCTTTTTTTTCATCTCGGTATCGAGAGACAAGAGCATCCCCGGCAGGCGCAGAGAGATTTCGAGATAGCGATGATTGACAGATTTCATCTCAACTGCAAACTTTCTGCCGGCAAGGACAGCCTCGGCTCTGCCATATCCGGTCATGCTTCTGATCATTGAATCATTTCCTCATTCAAAATGTTCTTCCCCGGGACCGGGAGATCCCCGGCGGCAAGAAAGTCATCCTCTTGTGTCGCCTTCAACTGGAGAATATACTTCTCACGGATCCTGGTCAGCATCCCGATCATTTCCCCATCGGCATAATCCGGATAAGTCCACGGCAGCGCCTGAAATGCTTTATTCCGGTATTCCAGGGTCAGATCGGCATAAATCCCGTTCCGCAGATAAGGACGATGACTATAGCCCTTGCCCGTAGCCAGGATCAAGTGGGCCTTGGCGAGATAGCCGGGATCGATATTCACCTTCCGCCGCCCCTCCTCCGAAAGTCTGCACTCCAGAGAATTCGTCCATAACTTAATATCCGGCAGGGAATCGGGTCGAATCAGCCGATGAAAAGCGACAAGACGGCGGATCAGTGAGCCTCCGAATTCCTTCGTATAATAATCGGTATAGGCAAAGGGCGCCGGGGCGCTGATGAAGTCGGCTTTACCATACTTTTCCGACAGGGCTTGCACCGCATCCCCAAGTGTGCGGCCTTCCCCGGAAAAAAGACTGGTAATCAGCTTGACAGCCTCTGCCGGCTGCGGATCGCTCATAGAACCCTTTTCAGTTCTTCCCGGGTCACGGTTGCGGTTCCCACCTTGCCCACCACGATTCCTGCGGCATGGTTGGCAAGACAGGCCGCCTCCCGAAAAGTGGCCCCTGACGCCATGCAGAGGGCCAGGACGCCAATCACTGTATCACCGGCGCCGGTCACATCAAAAACCTCCCGCGCCTCGGTCGGGAATCCCGTGTGTTTCACACGGCCGTCCCTTTCAAAAAGGCTCATTCCCGCTTCCCCCCGGGTGATCAAAATGGCCCGAAACGAATATTTCTGAAGTAATTTCATTCCGATCCGGACATGATCCTGCCCGTTTTGAATCTCTTCTCCTGCGGCCTGACCTGCCTCATGATGATTGGGGGTGATGATGTCGAACCCCTCATACAGGGCAAAATCCCTCTGTTTTGGATCCACACAGGTGAAGATCGGACGGTCGGCGATCTCCCTGCGGATTCCGTCGAGAAGGGGCCGGGTCACCACCCCTTTGGAGTAATCAGAGATCACCAGGGCGCCCAGATCATCCCGTATTGATCGGATATGAGACAACATTTTTCGGATGCTTTTCACCTGCACGGGCCGGCGATCCTCCCGGTCGAACCGGACCATCTGCTGACCATGCGCAACAATCCGCGTCTTGAGCGTCGTGGGACGTCCCTCCTCCACAACGATGCCGCCCGTATCCACACCCCGGTTCTTGAATTCGGAGATCAGCCTCGCACCGGTTTCATCGGACCCAACCACGCCGGCAAGATACACCCGGCCGCCCATGGCAAAGATATTGTTCAGCACATTGGCAGAGCCGCCCAACATGAAGTTATCCCTGGCGACCTCCACCACCGGAACCGGCGCTTCGGGAGAGATCCGGGAAACCCGTCCCCATATGAAATGGTCTGCCATGATATCCCCGACGACCAAAACTCCGGACCGCGAAAAATTGTCAATGATCGCAATTGCCCTTTTTTTGCTCATGATCCGCTGCATAGACATCCCACCAAAGCGCCCAGGGAGAAAAGGTCATATTTCATAACATGTTATGCTATTCGCATCGATGGGGTTTGTCAACCCTTTTCTCGAAACACCCCTACCGACATGGAAACATTCCTCATTGACTTCAGGGAGATAATCCAGTAGTACGATATCGTCATTGGTTCAGGTACACCAACCATATCTTTATTGCAACCCAGGACACGATAATGATTCGTTCCGCACTGCTGGTCATGATCGCCGTCGTCGTTACCGCCTTCATGTCGAGCTGCGCTATTCTGTTTCCCATCATTTCGCCGGGCGAGAACAAGGTGCACAAGATCGCCAATCTGTGGGCACGAATGCTGCTCCGGCTCACCAGCACACGGGTCGATGTGATCGGCAGGGAAAATGTCCTTATGGAAAAGCCGCAGATCTTCATGGCCAACCACCAGAGCGATTTCGATGTCCTGATCGTCCTGGCCCACATCCCCGGCCAGTTTCGCTGGATCGCAAAAAAAGAGCTTTTCAAAATTCCCCTCTTCGGCAAGGCGATGAGAAACGCGGGGTATATCGAAATCGACCGGCAGAATCACGAAAAAGCGTTGAAGAGCCTGGACGAGGCGGCACAGAAGATCCGGGAGGGGAAGTCGGTCGTCACCTTCCCCGAAGGGACACGCAGCAGAGACGGAAAAATCAGGCCGTTCAAACAGGGGATGTTCCATCTGGCCATCCAGGCGGGCGTCCCCATCGTGCCCATCTCCATCATCGGCGCCCACGAGATCATGCCGAAGCGGACCCTGAAGGTGAAGCCGGGCAGGATCACGATGGTCATCGACCGGCCGGTGGATGTAAGCGGTTACACTCATGAAACAAGGGGTGAGCTGATCGAGAGGATTCGTCATATCATCGTCAGTAATTTTGAGAACCCCTCCGGACCCGGGAAGGATGCATCCGTTGAGGCCCCGAGAAAGGGAGCCTCGTGACGCTGACCGAAGCCATCATCCTGGGGATTGTTCAGGGGCTTACCGAACCACTGCCGGTCAGCAGTTCGGCACATCTGGTCATCATACCCGCATTGATCCCCGGATTCCATCAACCGAGCGTCTTCTTCGATGTGGTCCTGCACCTCGGAACTCTGGTCGCCGTGGTTTTTTTCCTGCGGAAAGACATCGCCGGCATCGTCGCCTCCCTGCTTCCCGAAATAGGATGGACGGGCGTCTTCCCGACAGTAACGGGCGAAGAAAGGACCGCCAATCGCAGGCTGCTGTTCTTGATCATCGTGGCAACCTTTCTGACCGGCATGATCGGCATCCTTTTCAAGGATCGGATCGAGCGTCTTTTTGAATCTGTGGAAACGACGGCCGTCATGCTCTTGATCACGGGTCTTTTGCTCTTCCTGTCGGACAGGATCAAAAAGGGAAAGAGAGATAAAAGTGCAATGAATCTGACGGACGGGATCGTCATCGGGCTGGTTCAGGCCGCGGCGCTGATCCCCGGTATCTCACGGTCGGGTTCCACCATCACCTTCGGGATCTTCAGGGGGCTGGAGAGGGAAGCAGCGGCCAGGTTTTCCTTTTTGCTGTCCATTCCGGCGATTGCCGGAGCCGCGGTCCTTAAAGCGGCAGATATGACGCAGATTTCTGCCGGGGATCCGATCGCCCTGGGGGCCGGTTTCCTGTCGGCCGCCGTAACGGGATTTTTTGCCTTAAAACTCCTCTTTGTGGTAATAAACCGGACCGGTCTTGGCCCCTTTGCCTATTACTGCTGGTGTGCCGGCGCCGCCACACTGATCATCCGGGGTATGATGCCGTGAAAGGATAAGCCGGGAATACCGGTGATGCTGAAAAGATGAGCGAAAAAAATTCTGTTCAGAGAAGAGCAGCGGAAATTGCCGGGGTCTGTTGTCTGGCCTTCGCTATTTTTCTGCTGCTGGCACTGCTTTCCTATCACCCCCTCGACCCCTCCTTTACTCATTATGCGCCGGACGCTCAGCTCCGCAACCTGACCGGTTCCGTCGGATCGTATACCGCCGATACGCTGATCAAACTGATGGGGATCGGTATTTTCTGGCTGCCGGTGTTGCTCCTGGCAGCCGCCCTCGGTTACCTCCGCGAGCCACTCTTTAGGATCGGATCAGCCGCCATTGCCGGACTGATCGGCCTTGTCTTCGCCACATCCGGCATCTTTGCCCTGCTCATCGGAAATATTGAGATCTACGGCGCCACCCTGCATGCAGGCGGCCTGTTGGGAAAGGTCACTGTGAACCTGCTCAACGCTTACCTGCGCCTGGCCGGATCGCTGATCATCCTGTTCCTGATCATGATCATCGCACTGATCATCCTGTTCGATTTTTCGGTCATGACCTTTGCCGGGAGATCGACAGCGATCACGGGAGCGATTCTGAAAATAGGAGGGGCGCTTATCGATCACTGCCGGAAGCGACTCAGAAAGAAGCCGGAGGTCTCAGCCGTGACCGAACCGGATAAAGCGCCGGCCGACGCACCGCTCATCGTGGAGACGCGACAGGAGACCCTCAAGGAAAAACTGCAGAAGGCGGAGCAGACCCATTTTGAGTTCAGCAGCCGAAGCGTAAAATTCAAGCTGCCGCCTCTGACTCTGCTCGATCGCCTGGCGAGGAAAGACACTCGGATCAAACGGGAAAACCTGATAGCCAATTCCCGTATCTTGGAGAAGAAACTCTCCGATTTCGGCGTTGAGGCGAAGGTGATGGAGGTGAAGCCCGGCCCCGTCATCACCATGTACGAGCTGGAACCCGCCCCCGGTGTCAAGATCAACAAGATCACCAATCTCTCCGACGACCTGGCGCTTGCCCTCCGCGCCCCGAGCATCCGAATCATCGCCCCGATCCCGGGCAAGGGGGCAATCGGCATCGAGATCCCCAATCAGGAGCGTGATCCGGTCCGCCTGCGAGATGTCCTCGATCATGCGGCATTTAAGGATTCGACCTGCCGGCTCCCCATCGCCCTCGGGGAAGACATCGTGGGGGCGCCCGTCATCGCCGATCTGATCCGCATGCCCCATCTTCTGATCGCCGGAACAACCGGTTCCGGAAAAAGCGTCTCGCTCAACGCCATGATCTGCAGCATCCTATTCAAGGCGCCTCCGGATGATGTCAAGTTCCTCATGATCGACCCCAAGCGGCTCGAGTTGTCAGGCTACGAGGGGATCCCTCACCTCCTCCATCCGGTCGTCGTCAATCCGAAGAAGGCCGCCCTGGTTCTCCGCTGGGCGGTAGAGGAGATGGAACGCCGCTACCAGATCATCGGCGAAGTCGGGGCGAAGAGCGTCGAGGCCTACAATCAGCTCCGCAGCAGACATCAGACCGGCCCGGACACTGCTCCGCTTACAGACGGCAAGGAACTAGGGAAAGACAGGGAGAACACCATAGAAGACCCGTTCATTCCGGCTGCCGGCGGCCAGGCGAATGCAACGGCCGGGACTCAGGTCAAATCCGGACCGCTTCCGGACAAGCTTCCCTATATTATCATCATCATCGATGAACTCGCTGATCTGATGATGGTGGCTCAGAGGAATGTCGAAGAATCACTCACACGCCTCGCTCAGATGGCCAGGGCCGCGGGGATCCATCTGATTCTTGCAACCCAGCGACCCTCCGTGGATGTCATCACGGGGATCATCAAGGCCAATTTCCCCACCCGGATTTCATTCCAGGTTTCTTCCAAGGTGGACTCGCGTACGATCCTTGATCAGATGGGGGCGGAAAAACTCCTCGGGGCAGGAGATATGTTGTTTGTCCCCCCAAGCTCCTCAAGACTGGTCCGGATCCACGGCGCCTACGTCTCGGACACCGAGATCGAACGGATCGTCGATTTTATAAAAAAACAGGGACAGCCGACCTACGACGAATCGATCACAGAGTTTGAACCCGATACGACCGAGGAGAAACCGGAGGAGGATTCTGATGAGAAATACGATAAGGCCGTCGAACTGGTCACGGATCTGGGTCAGGCCTCGATTTCTCTGGTGCAAAGGTACATGAAGATCGGTTACAATCGGGCCGCCCGGATCATCGAGCGGATGGAAGCAGAGGGGATCGTCGGACCGTCGGACGGCGTCAAACCCAGGAAGGTCCTCGCGCGAAAACTGCCGCGCTGAGGCGTTGAAGGCCCAGCATAAAGAATTTACCTTAACTACGGTCGGGAAATCGTTTACATGCCTGTCAAAAAGGTCCATATCGTCAGCCTCGGCTGTCCTAAAAATCAGGTCGATTCCGAGGTCATGGCCGCCGCTCTGGCTGCAGGCAATTATCTTCTCACAGACAGGCCGGAGGAGGCCGCCGTCATCCTGATCAATACCTGCGCCTTCATCCTCCCTGCCAGGGAGGAATCGATCGAGGAAATCCTCCGCATGGCGGCCTGGAAGCGAGAAGGAGACGGGCCCTGCAAACATCTGGTCGTGACCGGGTGTCTCCCCCAACGATACGGGAGCACCCTTGAGGAGGCATTGCCGGAGGTGGATCTCTTTCTCGGCATCTCCGAGATCCCCCATATCGGTCGACATCTGGACGGCCTGTTTCAGGCCGTACGACGCCGGCGTCATTCCATCATCGGCAAACCGACATTCCTGATGAATGCCGGACACCGACGCCTGATCTCCGCACCGGCGCACAGCGCCTACCTGAAGATCGCCGACGGTTGCTCCAACCGTTGTTCCTACTGCGCGATACCCGCCATCCGTGGAAAGGCCCGGAGCAGGACGATCGACGACATCGTCGGGGAGGCGGAACTCCTCGCCGCACAGGGCGTGCGGGAACTGATCCTCACCGCCCAGGATACGACGGCCTACGGCCTGGACCGGAAAGGACAGCCGACGCTGAGCCGCCTTCTCTCCGCTTTGGCAAAAGTCGCCGGCATTTCCTGGATCCGTGTCCTCTATACCTATCCGGCCCATCTGACGGAAGAGCTCCTCCGGACCATGGCCGAGGAAGAGAAAATCTGCCGTTACCTGGACATTCCCATCCAGCACAGCGATGACGCCATCCTCAGAGCAATGCACAGACGGGGAGACAGTGCGCTGATCCGGAACGTCATCAACAAAGCGAGGAAAATCGTCCCCCACATCGCCCTGAGGACCTCTCTCATCACCGGGTTTCCGGGAGAAACCCCCAGGAGATTCGATAATCTCCTCTCCTTCATTCAGGAAATGCGCTTTGATCATCTGGGGGTCTTTACCTATTCACCGGAGGAGGGAACGGAGGCCGCCGCTCTCCCGTCACGCATTTCGGAAAAGGAAAAACAGCGGCGCCTGGACCTCCTGATGGAGGCCCAGGCCGGGATCTCCGGCGATATCAACAGTGCTCTGATCGGCACGCGGCAGGAGGTCCTTCTCGAGGGGAAAAGCGATCTTTCCGGTTATGCCCATGTAGGAAGGTGCCGACGCCAAGCCCCGGAGATCGACGGAGTCACCTATCTACGGGGAGGAGCGGCTGAGACAGGTCAGCTGGTCGCCTGTCGGATTACCGCCGCCGATGATTACGACCTGTTTGCCGAAATCATCTGATCGATAACGATTATCATCCTGAAAAACGTAATAAAATCTTCTTGACATACACGCCCCCCTTCCGTATCCTCAATCACATGCAAAAGCAGTTTCTTTTCAGTTGAAGTGCAGCGCCTGCCGTCACGACCACAAGGGGTATAAGGATGACGGTTTGAAATGCCACGGGTTCGGCTGCATGGCGCCGGAGAGAAAGGATGATCTCGGCGGCAATCTCTTCGGATAGATAAAGGAGGAAAAACTATGAAAAAAAAGCGGTTTTTGTTTCTCATCTTCATCATGGTCCTTCTGGCTTCAGTCACCTACGTGTTCCTTGCGGATCATTCCCGGATCAGCACGTCGGAAGCAGCCGCCCTCGCGGAACTGTTTTCCGACGCCAGGGTGAGCGGGAAGTCAGATCCGGCGAACAACCGGACAATCATCAGGCAGCGTCACGTCAATATCAATTTAGGCGCATTGATGAAAGCGGACGGCTCTCCGAAGCTGGATAACAAGGGATTGAATCTAAAGCTGAACCTCTTTGACGATGTGGCCCTGACAGCGGTCATCGACAAAACCGAATCGGTGTCCGCGGGGAGTCATTCCTTCATCGGCCATGTCGCGGACATTGACGAGAGTTCGGTGATCCTGGCCGTTTACGACGGCATCATGTCCGGAAATATTACCGTGCCCGGGGCGTTCTATCAGGTGCGCTATGTCGGCGGGGGGGTGCATGCCGTCTACCAGGTCGACCAGTCCGCCTTTCCTCCGGAGCTCCCGCCGATCCCCGTATATGATACGGGCAGCGATTCGTCGAGAAACTCCGTTCCGGTCAAAGGGGACAGCGCAGCCACGATCGATGTCCTCGTGGCTTATACGCCGGCGGCAAAAAACGCCGCCGGCGGCACGGCGGCGATGCTGTCCCTGATCGCCCTGGCCGTTACGGAAACGAATGCCGGCTATTCCCAAAGCGTCGTTTCTCAGCGGATCCGCCTGGTCCATCAGCCGGAGGTCAGCTACACCGAATCTGACTGGAACACGGATCTTGAGAGATTAAAGGGCAAGACGGATGGATATATGGATAATATTCATGCCCTGCGCGATCAGTACGGCGCGGATCTGGTTGTACTGATCACTGAAAAAAACGATTCCTGCGGCCTGGGCTATATGATGACCACCCTTTCCAATGCTTTCGAGAGTTGGGCCTTTAGCGTCGTCGCACGTAACTGCGCCACCGGATATTATTCTTTTGCCCATGAGATGGGGCACAACATGGGATCCAATCATGCTCATGACGATCCCGTTTCCCCACCCATCTATCCTTACGCCTATGGATATAAATCCCCAACGAAGGCCTGGCGGACGATCATGGCCTATAATTGTGCGGCGCCGGGGTGTGATCGCATCAATTACTGGTCCAATCCCGGATTAACAAGGGGCAGTGAGGCTATGGGCGTTGCCGGCACGGGCAGCACCGCCGCCGACAATCATCTTTCACTGAATAATACCGCTTACACCGTGGCCAATTTTCGTCAGGCGGTAGACACAACGACGACGACAACCACAACAGCAGCAACGACAGTGGCAACGACGACGATACCGCCGACAACAACCACGGTACCAGCAGAGGGGGGAGGGGGCGGCGGCGGGTGTTTTATCGCAACGGCAGCCTATGGCTCCTCTCTTGATCCCCATGTGCAGATCCTGCAGAACTTTCGCGATCGGTATCTGCTGACGAGCGGACCGGGCAGGGTGTTCGTCCGGCTTTATTATCACTATTCCCCTCCGGCGGCCGCCTTTATCGCGGATCGCGAAATCCTGCGAACAGCGACGCGCGCGCTGCTGACGCCCGTGGTCTTTGCCGTCAAATATCCTTCAGGTTTTCTGGGGGTCTGCTTCCTGGTGGTGATCGTGAGCGGCGGCGTCTACCGGAGCCGGCGGAAGGTCTCCCGCGCATAGACACGCCCACAAAACAATAATGAGAGGGTTTTTAAATCAAACGATTTCCGAGGATGCAATCACCCATCGGCAAGGAGCGATGGATAAAAACAAACAGGAAAATGACCAGGATAAAAAAGCGGGCGCATTTCCAAACGGCAATGCGCCCGCTCCATTTTCTATCCATCCAGGAAAATCGTTGAATTCTGCGTCTATCCGATGACCATCATGAGCTGATCCGTTTCAACACTGTCATTGGCCTTGACCTTGATCTCCTTCACGGTGCCGCCCGCCGGCGCGTAAATCGGATTTTCCATCTTCATGGCCTCGAGCATGATGACCTCATCGTCCTCCTTCACCTGGTCTCCCACCTTGACCAGAACTTCCAGGATCTTACCCGGCATCGGGGCTTTCACCTCTACGCTCATTACCGCTACCTCCGTCAATATGATGTATATCGTTTCTTATCCCGCAGCCCACGTCCCGCTGCAACCCCATCACCCGTCCATACCTTGGTGCAATGACGGAGAAGATTCCGCCACGCGTTCCCTTGATCCGCATCCCTCACATTAGTGGGTTTTCTATACTTACTGATCGATCAAGTCAAGACCAAAGTGTCAGACCAATGTATCATTATTCACCTCTGACCGGGCGGAAGCTTACTGGCCGGCCGAACGGATAAGGCGATAAACGTAGTCCAGCTTCCGTCTGAGTTCCTCATTTTGTTTCTTGTTGTTCGGTTTCATCCTCCATTCCTGCGACTGCTCCGCCAGCGCTTTCTCCAGCTCCCAGCGGTGCATGAAATGCTTCCCCCAGAGTTTCTGGACGGCGTTCTTCTGCTCATCGGTGATCGCCGGATCATTGATCCGGTTCGCCACCTGGATCGCCACGACGAGCTGGTCGATCTCCGCAGCCGACATGACCAGGCTTTTCTCTCTGGCAGTCAGGGTCATCGGCTGATCAAGGGCCTTCTGGAACTGATAAGCCGAGGGGTATGTCTTTCCCCGGATATCCGCCAGACCGGTCACGGATATTCCCGCTGCCCGGATCCGCTGTTCCGCCGCCGCCGTTACCCGGTACTCGACCGGGACATAGGTCTTCTGCTGAAAGACGTTCTGCAGAAAAAACAGGGCGATAAAGCTCAAGAAAATTGCAGCGATCGGTGTCACCACCCAGGCCCCGATGATCTCTCCCAGCACCCGCCAGCGGATACCCCGGCCCCCCTTGACAAGGCCGATACCGATGACCGATCCCACAATCGCCTGTGAGCTGGAGACAGGCACCAGTGGAAAGGCCGGCAGGCCGTGACTCAGAAGAAACTGCTCCAGATCCTGGGAGGCAAACAGAAACAGGACCAGGGCGTTGGCCAAGACGGCCACCAGCGCCGCGACCGGAGACATCTCGGAAATCCCCTCGCCAACGGTCAGCATCACCTTTTTTCCATAGGTGAATGTCCCCAAGGCGATGGCGACTCCGCCGATGAAGAAGAGCTGCTGCGCCCCGTTCAGTGTGAAAATCCCGAAGAAGGAAATATCCGAAAAAGGCGAGATGGGAATAAAGATACCGACCACGTTGGAAATATTGTTGGCCCCCAGCGCATATGCGCCGGCGATGCCCGCGAGAAGCAGACCCGTCCGGGTGAGGGCATCCAGGCTGAACATGTTGATCTTCATGTGTTTCATCCCATAGGCGATCAGCTTGTAGAGGAGTGCGGACAAGAGTGCCGCCAGGACGGGGCTGATGAACCAGCTCAGGACGACCTTTTCCAGAGTAACAAAATCGATCAGGGCGCCGGCGAAGAGGTCCCAGCCGATGATCGCTCCGACGATGGCCTGTGTCGTGGAAACCGGGTAGCCGAGCGTGGTCAGCCAGTAGACGGTCACTCCCGCCGCCAGCGCTACGACGAAGGCGCCGGCAATGGCGTTCACCGCACCGAGTTCGCCCAGTGTTTTCGCAGCGCCGGCGCCGCTGACGACCGCCCCCAGGATGACGAAGATTCCGCAATAGAGGGCGGCCCTCTTGAAACTGATCATCCGGGATCCGACGGCGGTTCCAAACACGTTCGCCGCGTCATTGGCCCCGAGCGACCATCCCAGAAACAGACCGCTGGTCAGGAAGAAGGCAAACATCCCGGACTCCTATAGCATACGTTTGATGACATAAATGTTGAGACGGTCGGCGACATCCTCGGCCTCGTCCGCAATCCGGTCCACCTGCTTCACGAAGAAGCGCAGATGTATCTTATGGCTCAGATGGAGATCCTTGCGTCCAAAGATCGCCCGCTGGAGTCTCGTGGAAACCTTGTCCGACTCCTTTTCCCAGAAAGAGACCTTGTGGATGTGGTCGGCCACCGAATTGATATCCTTGAAAAAAGCACGGCAGGAACGCACATCCGCTTCCACGGATTCAACCGAATGCGAGAGAAGCTCTTTGAAATCTTCATGAAATTCCACACAAATATCGGGACGTTCGATCTCAAACTGCCAGATCAGCCCTGTGTAGCGGTCCAGCAGGGCGTCCATATCCTCCAGGAGTTCCATCACATCGCCCCGGGATTCCGGGATGAGCGTCTTTTCATAGAGGTCCTTTTCGAGGGAACGCCTCAGGTCATCCCCCTTGTGTTCGGTATCGCGGATGCTCTTGAGGTATGTGGCATAGACCTCCATGTCTCCCTTCAGATAGATATCCATCCCTTGCTTGCAGAGCAGGCCTGCCTCGCTGACTCTGTCCAGGAACTCATCCACCTCTTTCTCAATCCCGATCTTTCTTTTTAGAATGCCGTCTCCCATGACATCATCTCCTTGATTGATCCTGGTCTCTTGCGATTTCATTTCAACATTTCTTGACAATCATTTAAAGAGTGACATAAAATAAAGCAAACTAATATTTATTATGCGATTGATAATAAGGGATTATAAACACTGCCGGAAAGAACCTTTTGCTATTTTCTTCAGGTCGACCCTGTGGAAAAATAGGTTGCTTTACCTTTGAGAGGGTTGAAAAACTGAACCAACGGATCAGACGTAAGGACCGATAAAACTGGAGGGAAGTCATGATGAAGCAAAGAACTCTTCAAGTATTTTCTGATTATATCTGACCCTGGTGCTACTTCAGTACCGGGTGTATTGAAAAGTTGCGAAAGCATTATGAGGTTGAAATCCAGTGGAAGGCTTTTCCTCTCCACCCTGAAACGCCGGAAGAGGGGCTTACCCTGGAAGAGCTCTTTGCCGGCAGGAACATCGACATCCCCCAGGCGATGGCGCGTCTGAAAAAGGCGGCCAAAGAATTGGGCTTGCCCTTGGGAGATAGAAAGAAAACCTATAACAGCAGGCTCGCCCAGGAAATGGGCAAGTGGGCGGAGACCAAAGGGAAAGGGGATGAATTTCAAAACGCCGTATTTCGCGCCTATTTTGTGGACGGCAAAAATATCGCAAAAATAGATGCACTGGTGGGGATTGCGGCCGCAGTGGGGCTTCCCGAAAAGGAAGCCGATGAAATCCTACAGACAAGAGCCTTTAGGGAGGCCGTCGACTCCGATTGGGCTCTCTGTGAAAGAATGGGAATATCGGCAGTCCCAACCTTTGTACTCGATCACCAGTCGCTGGCCGGGGCTCAGCCTTACGAAACCCTGGAACAGCTTCTGCTCGTCAATGGGGTGAAAAGAAAATGATAAAATCGAACAAGAAAAATGTGGGGACGCGTTATGGAATGCTCTTCCTGTTCACCCTGCCCTTTTTTCTCGTGTCTTGCCTGGGCTGGATATTGGAAAAGCCCTCATTCGTCCTTCGCGAGATCACCCTCAGCCCCCGCTCCTTGACAGAGATGACTCTTCTTATCGGTTTCGACGTACAAAATCCGAATCGCTTCGATCTTACACTCACATCTTTCGAATATACCGTTTGTCTTAACAATGAAGAAATCGGAAACGGCCGCCTGGAAAAGGAACTCCTGATTCCCTCATCATCAATCACACGGGTGCAGGCGCCTGTCGCTGCAAACTTCAAAAACTTGGCTGGAAACCTGCAGTCCATCATTTTTGGTATTGCCGGTAAGGACGTGGCCTACAAGATCGAGGGAAAGGCCAATGTTAAAACGTTCTTCGGAAGCCGCAATTTCCCCTTTTCGAAAGAGGGGCGTCTCCCTTAGCCGATACTTGCCGGCGTCTGTTCGCCGCTTCTTTTGGCAAAGGAACGATTTCGACGGCAGTGATCCCATTCTCTGCGTTACATTCCGGAATCGCACCCTGATTTAGGCGGCCGCTGTGAAAATACTCCTTGACATAGAAGCCTGCTTCTCTTATGAATCCTACATGTACAAGCGAGTCCTTATCGGCTTGCACACTCTGTACCGCTTCTCGTCAGCCGGGAGGCGCCCGGAGGAGTCGCGGGGACCCTTTTTAGCGAATGGAGGAAGATATGAAAAAATTATTTGCTGTGATACTGATGCTGCTTTTTCTCTCCGGTTGCGGAGCGGCAGCCAGAAAGTCCGAGTTCTATGAACATGATACCATGTACAGAAACGGCGACCATCTCCTGTTCAGCATTTACGAATACAAGAAAGTCGATTCAAAAGATGTTCGTCAGTCCGAGACAGAGAAGTGGTGGGGAATCCCCGTCGAGTTATCGAAGTAATAAAGCGTCTACGGGGATCCGGCCGGCTTTCACTCTTCTGAAGGTAACGGCCGGATCCCTCTTGCACCTCACGATCAGCATACCGTAAAATATCATTCCGCTGAAGAGAGAGTCGAGCAAATCGATCCACTCCGGCGGGATTTGATTTCCGCGTCATCGTCTTTATTCTCTCCCCGATCAGATCCCCGATGTCGATCAGAGTCCCCACTGTAAAGAGTCCCCTTATAAATAACTGATTGTTATCTATTATATAATTATTATTAGTTTGACTAATATAACGAAAGGGATAAGAAAATTTAGTGGAACGGCTCGTCAAGGCAATTGAAGAATCCCTGTTCTGGAACAGCAGGCGGCACGACCTCAAAAAGGAGAGGGAAGCTGGGGGGACGAATGCCACATCGGTCCCCGGCAGACTGCCGCTCACAGGAGGTTAAAATGATTGTAGGAATTCTCAAGGAGATCAAGACCGAGGAATATCGCGTATCCATGACGCCGGCGGGCGTGGAGATCATGAAGAGCCATGGTCATACGGTACTGGTGGAGAAGAACGCAGGGGTCGGCAGCGGATTCGACGACAAGACCTATGCCGACGCGGGCGCCAAGATCGTCAAAACCGCAAAGGAGATTTACGACCGGGCAGGAATGGTCATGCATGTCAAGGAACCGCAGACCGTGGAGTACCCGATGATCCGGAAGGATCAGATCGTCTTCACCTATCTGCACCTCGCGGCGGACGAAACCCTGACGCGGGCGATGATCAAGACCCAGTCCATCGACATCGCCTATGAGACGATCCAGAAGGCCGACGGCTCCTTGCCGCTGCTCATTCCCATGAGCGAGGTCGCAGGGCGGATGGCGATCCAGGAAGGGGCCAAGTATCTGGAGATGGAATACGGCGGCGAGGGGGTTCTCCTTGGCGGCGTCCCCGGCGTGGAACCGGCGAAGGTGCTGGTCATCGGCGCGGGAACGGTCGGCACGCAGGCGGCCAGGATGGCCTGCGGTCTCGGCGCCCGGGTGTACATCATCGACTCCTGCCTCGCGAGACTCCGCTATCTCAATGACGTCATGCCTCAGAACTGCTTCACGCTCATGTCCTCACCGGCGGCGATCCGGAAACTGATCCGGGAGGCGGACCTCGTCATCGGTTCCGTCCTCATCCCCGGAGCAAAGGCCCCCAAACTCGTCACCCGCGACATGGTCAAGACGATGAAGAAGGGGTCGGTCATGGTGGATGTCGCCATCGACCAGGGAGGGTGCTTCGAAACCTCCCGGGCCACGACCCACAAAGACCCGGTCTATACGGTCGAGGGGGTTATTCACTACTGCGTGAGCAATATGCCGGGCGCTGTCGCCAAGACCTCGACCCTGGCCCTGACCAACGCGACCCTCCCCTACGCCGTTGAAATCGCCAACAAGGGATGGAAAAAGGCGATGAAAGAAAATATCGAGATCAGGAAAGGCGCCAACGTGATCCGGGGCAAGGTCACATTCAAAGGGGTCGCCGACGCCTTCGGCCTGAAGCTCACACCGGTCGATAAGTTTTTGTAGTCACCCGTCACACCAGCACCCCCTGCGGACCGGGTCCTGATCCATGAAGGGATCCGGTCCGCCATAAAAAACACTGCTGGAAGACCTGATAAACCGGTTACCCCCCCCGCACTGTTTTAGATGCTGATCCCCTCGACGATCCTTGACAAACACTAAAAAGGTGGTTTAGTATCAGCGTGTTTAATAAATTTGGCGCTATAAATAATAATAGGTTATGAATCTCAATCAACTGAAGATCTTCTACATGGCCGCAAAATGCGGGAGCCTCAGCGCCGCTGCGGGAGCGTTGTATATCACCCAGCCCGCAGTCACGAAAGGCCTCCAGCGTCTCCAGGAGTATTACGAGATCAAACTCTTCAACCGCTTCGGAAAAAAGATGGCCCTGACCGATGCGGGAGAGGTCCTTTACAGCATCGCCGAGTCCATATTCGAGTTGGAGAATCAGGCGGAGGAAAGCCTTCGTGATTTTCAGCAGCGCAAGAGGGGCTTTCTCCGAATCATCTCCAGTGAGAGTTTCGGTTCCTATTATCTCCCTTTCATTATCAATCGGTTCATCCAGGCGAATCCGCAGATCAGGATCTCCGTGGAACTCTTGCCGACGGAACTGATCGTAGAGAAAACCGCAACGCTCGCCAACGATCTCGGTTTCATATCCTATCCTGTACCCCATAAGAAGCTCCACATGTGCGAAGTCCTGGAAGACAGCTACCAGATCATCGTTCCTTCCGGACACCCATTGGCATCGAAATCGGTCATCGAACCCGGGGATCTGGAAGGATATTCCCTGATCGTCTATGAAAAAGGATCGGCGCCCCGCATGATCATCGAGGATTTCGTGAGAAGGCATAATATCAACGTCTCTATTCCTCTGGAACTCTCCAGCAACGAGGCCATAAAGACCGCCGTCGAGGAAGGGATAGGCATTGCCGTGGTCATGAGGCGCGTCGTCAGCAAGGAGCTCGCGATGGGAACCCTAAGGGCCATCCCCCTGTCCGATCCCGCCATGACGCGAAAATTCTATCTGATCCATCACAAGGATAAATATATCTCCCGTCCGCTCCAGAGTCTCATCGACATGGTCGATCAATGGGCCTCCGAATACCACCGGGGAGAGCTTTAAGCTTTTTTTGAAATGA
>PNOO01000025.1 GCA_013824905.1 Syntrophus sp. (in: bacteria)
TAAACCCGGGGGAGAGAGACGCTGAAGGCTTCCTCCACGGAATACCCTTTGGGGGCATGAGATATGTGATCACCATCAATAATCGGGAAGGGAGGTGAGGTCGCCAAAGCCATTCTTTAACAAGGGGCTTTAGAACCATCAACCCAAGGGGTGTCGCTCCCGATGCCCCTGACACGAAAAAAAGGAGATTGCCATGAAAAAGAGACGCATATTATCTTCCATCGTTGTCGGTCTTTCGCTGTTCGCCTTCACCGTGATGACCGCGCCCGCGGTCCAGGCCGCCTATCCGGAACCGGACAAGGTCATTGAATTTCTGCACCATTCTTCGCCCGGCGGCGGCGCCGGTCTGTTCGTCCTGACCTGCGCCGATCTCCTGAACAAGACCGGGATCGTAAAGACAAAGATCCAGGTCCAGACCCGCCAGGGCGGCTCCTCCGCCGTAGCCCTCAACTACCTGCACTCGAAGGCGGGCGACCCCTACGTCGTGATGATGTGGACGACCGCGCAGCTCAATGCGCTGAACCGCGGCACAACCAGAATGAAGATCGAGGACGTCACCTGGCTGACCACGACGGTCGAAGACGGGAACGTGATGATCGTCCCCTTTAAATCCCCCTACAAGAACGCGAAGGAGCTGATCGCCGACGCCAAGACGACTCCCAAGAAGGTCAGCGTCGGGATCAACAGCATCGGCGGCTCGGAACACATCATGGCCGCCCGGATCGAGAGGGTGGCGGGGCTCAAGTTCAATATCACCGCCTTCGAGTTCAGCCCGACCCAGTTGATCGGCGGCCATATCGACATGGCCTTCGGGAACACCGCGGAGACGTCGAGCCATGTGAAGGCCAAAAGGGCCAGGGTCCTCGCCAATATGGGCGAAACCCGCGTCCCCTACTACAAGGACGTACCCACCCTGATCGAACAGGGGACCAACGCCGCCTTTACGCAGTTCCGTGGTTTCTTCGGCGCCCCGAACTTCCCGCCCGAGGCGGTCAAGTTCTGGGAAGACGCCTTCGCGAAGCTGGTGAAGACCAAGGAATTTGCTGAGTTCGTGAAGAAATCCGACTACGTCGTCTCCTATAAGACGGCGGCGGCGACCAAGGCGTTCATCCAGGGCTACAACGCCGAACTCATCAAGGACGCCAAGTACATTGAGGAGAACAAATAGCCGATAGCAAACCGGGATGACCCCTGTTCAGGAGGAGAAGTTATGAGAAAAGCGGACCGCATCTTCGGGGTGATCGGGCTGGGACTCAGCCTCTGGTTCTACCTCGAATCGAGAAAATTTCACTACATGACGGATTTTACCCCCGGTCCGGGTTTTATGCCCTTCTGGGTGGGGGTCATCCTGGCTATCCTCTCTAGTTATCTGCTCTACGACACCTTCCGACGCGACCCAAGCGAGGAGGATGCAAAGTCGGTTCTCCCGTCAAGGCATTCCCTCTACCGCGTCGGGTTCATTTTCCTGATGCTCTTCGGCATCTTGGTTATCATGCCTCTCCTGGGCTTTCCCATCACGGTCTTCCTGTTCGTGGCGCTGATCCTGTTGAGCCTGGAGCGATACAGCATCCTCAAGAGTATCGGCTACGGCATCGCCTATGCCGCAGTGACCTGGCTCATCTTCGAATACTTCATGCAAATGGGATTTCCCAAAGGATTTCTGGGAATTTAGCGAAAGGAGACGCATACAAAATGGATATCTTTGAAGGGTTAATGGGCGGTTTTGCCACCTGCCTGACCCCCTATAACATCTGGATGGCCTTCCTCGGCTGCTTGCTCGGAACGCTGGTCGGGATCCTCCCCGGTCTCGGCCCTTCGGCGACGATGGCCATCCTTCTGCCGATCACCTTCGGCATGGACGCCACCCCCGCCATGATCATGATGTGCGCGGTCTACTACGGGGCGATGTACGGCGGCTCCACCACATCGATCCTGGTCAACGTCCCCGGAGAATCCTCGTCGGTGATCACGGCGATCGAGGGTCACCAGCTCGCCAAGCAGGGGAAGGCGGGAACGGCCCTCGGCCTCTCCGCCATCGGCTCCTTCATTGCCGGCATCCTGGGCACGATGGGCCTTGTGGCCGCCGCCGTGCCGCTCGCCGAATTCAGTCTGCAGTTCGGTCCGGCCGAATTCTTCTCGCTGATCATTATGGGGATGCTCACAATCATCTTCGTCGGCGGCAAATCGATCCCGAAATCCCTGATGAGCGCCGTCATCGGCCTCGGCCTCGGCTGCGTCGGGACCGACATCGTCGAGGGCAAGGACCGATTCACCTACGGGATCGCCGAGCTTCTGGACGGCATCGATTTCGTCGTCCTCGTCATGGGCACCTTCGGGATCGCGGAGGTCCTCGTCTCCGCCGAGGAGTTCATGAAGGTGGAGCCGATCCGGGTCAAGTTCCGGGAGCTCTTCCCCTCCCTCCGCGATCTCCTCCAGTGCAAATGGGCCATCCTGCGGGGAACGCTCATCGGCTTCATCGTCGGCATCCTTCCCGGGGCCGGTCCGACAATCGCCTCGTTCGTGACCTACGGCGTGGAAAAGAGCATTTCTAAACATCCGGAGAAATTCGGCGCGGGAGCCCTCGAGGGGCTCGCGGGGCCGGAGTCCTCCAACAACGCCGCAGTCTCCGGGGCGATGGTCCCGATGTTCGCCTTGGGGATCCCCGGATCGGGGGCCACGGCGGTCCTGCTCGGGGCGCTCATTCTTTACGGCCTCAAACCCGGCCCGATGCTCTTCGTCGAGAACGCCGATTTCGTCTGGGCGGTCATGGCCTCCATGTTCCTCGGGAACATCATCCTGATCATCATGAACCTCCCGATGGTCCCGCTCTTCGCCTCGCTGCTCAGGATCTCCTATGCCCTCATCTACCCGGCAATCCTGATCGTCTGCATCATCGGCGCCTTTGCGATCAGCTCGGGACTCTTCGACGTGGGGCTGATGATGGCCTTCGGCGTTGCCGGCTACTTCATGAAGAGGGCGGATATCCCCCCGGCGCCCATGCTGCTGGCGCTGCTCCTCGGACCAATGATGGAGAGAGCCCTCTACCAGGCCCTGAACCTCTCCCACGGGAGCATGCTGGTCTTCGTCACGCGTCCGATCTCCGCCACGCTCTTGGCGATCAGTCTCATCATGTCGCTCGCCGTCGGTTTCAAGGCCGTCAAGCGGGCCCGGCAAATGGTCCAGGATGACGACGCCAATTAACCCGTTCCCTTCGGGCACGCGCCCCTGATCCCGTAACCGGGTAGGGGGGCAACCGAAGGCCCTCCAACCGAACCATCGGCGGCGCCCCGGTTTTATACTTCCGGGGCGCCGCCTCCGCCTCAACCCGTCGGCGCCGCCGGATCCGCTTTACCCCTCCGGCGGGGGAAAAGGCCCCGGGGAATCCGGACGGAAGGCAAATCGCTGCGAAACAAGCCAAACGACTTCACCAACCCATTTGACAAGGAACGACAGGGGGAACCGATGACAGACCCGAGAAATTTGACCATTCGGGAGGCCGGCCGGCAGATAAAATCGGGTGAGCTGACGGCAGAGCGGCTTCTGGAGTCTTGCCTGGAGCGGATCCACGCCCGTGAGGGGGTGATCCACGCCTGGGTCGAGGTCTATGAACAGGAAGCCATCGCGGAGGCGCGCCGTTGCGATCGTGAACTGCAGGAAGGCAACCTGCGGGGGCCGCTCCACGGAATCCCCGTCGGCGTCAAGGACATCATCGACGTGAAGGGACAGTGGACCCGTTGCGGGACGCCGGTCTACCCGGCCCGCATCCCCGCCGAGGACGCCCCGGTGATCGCCCGCCTCCGGAAGGCGGGCGCCGTCTTCCTGGGAAAGACCGAAACCACACCCTTCGCGAACAACGACCCGACGATCACCCGGAATCCCTGGAACCCCGACCACACACCGGGCGGATCGAGCAGCGGTTCCGGCGCCGCGGTCGCAGACCGCATGTGCATGGCGGCTATGGGAACGCAGACGGGGGGGTCGCTGCTGCGTCCCGCCGCCTACAACGGGATCGTCGGTTTCAAGTCAACCTACGGCGAGGTGAGCAACGAGGGGGTCCTGCCCAATTCCTGGACCATCGACCACGTCGGCGTCCATTGCCGCTCGGTGGCCGACGCCGCAATCCTCTGGCCCTGCATCCGCGAGGATGAACTGCGGCCTTTTGCCAGGATGCCCGAGCCGCCTGTCCGCTCCCGTCGCCGGATCCCCGGTTCGCCGCCGCGCCTGGGGTACATCCGCGAGTTTTTCGAAGCCGAGACATCCCCCGAAGTCCTGGAGAACCTCGCCTCCGTACGTGAACGTTTCATCAAGGCCGGCGCCGAGATCGTCGAGATCACTTTTCCCCCTTCATTTGCCTTCATCAGCCGCTGCTGGAGGATCATCAAGCAGGCGGAACTCTACGCCTACCACCGGTCCCTATTCGAGGCGCACAGGGAGGAGTACCCGCCAAAGCTCAAAGACCGTCTGGAGAAGGGGGCATCGATCCCCGGCCATGAGTACGTCGAACATCTCCGTTACCGGATCCTCTTCCAGCGGGAGATGTGCGAGCGGATGGCCGATGTGGATGCGGCGATCATGCCGATCGCCTCGACGACGGCGCCACGGGGGCTCTCCTCCACCGGATCGAGCGTCTTCAACCAGCCCTGGAGCGTCTCCGGGTTCCCGGCGATGTCGCTTCCCACAGGCCTCGACGCGAACGGACTTCCTTTCGCGATGCAGATGGCGGCGCAACCCTATGGCGAGGAGCGGCTCCTCGACGTGGCCGCCTGGTGCGAAAAGGTCCTGGCATTCACGGCACGGCCCGCAGCCGAGGGGATCGGGTCTCCCTGAGCGAACCTCCCGGCGAAAAAATCCGGCGGACAATTCGGGATCGAGATTTTTCTTGACATGACTGATTATTTGGCTATTTATAACATTCAAGCGGGAGAGAAATCAGTCATGACTGCCTCTGGTTTGTTTCAAAAAAGAAAGTCCCTGTTTCTTGGCGTCCTTTTAGTCGCCTTTTTCACGTTTACCGGCGACATCCTCGATCTCCGCGAGGAGCTGCAGATCCTCTCCTGCCCATATAGCTGTCTCGACAGCAATGTCACAACCGGCCTGATCAGCACAGCAACCTTCACCCCCGGGCCGATCCTCACCACTGTTTCCGGTAAAAAGAATGCGTCGGTTCATATCTCTTTCATTCATCTTTTGCCCTACGGTTTCCGGGCCCCTCCTGCCAAATCTTAATATCACACTGTTCGAGTTTCCTGTTTCAGCACCAGAGCCACGATCAGCCGGCGGCGGACTGATCTGTCTTTTATTTACCCTCGCGCAGTGATTGCTTAAGCCGGCCCTTGCCGCTGGATGCTGCCGGGCCATCTCCCTTTTTCATCCCGTTGATGTCCTGGGCGCCGGCATAAAAAATAGACATTTGGCTACGTCCATCGATATGGAGACACAATTATGGATTCACGGATAATCGGACTCATCCTGGTGGCGACAGTGGCATGCTGGGCCGTCTACAGTATTTTACGGATTCGCAGGGAAAAACAAAAGGGCGGCAAATCCGTCCGGAAATAGAGCGTGGAAGCACGCTCGTGGGAGGTGAACTATGATGGAAGGTCCGTGGTTGGGAATAATCATCATGTCAGTCCTTATCTTGGGTCTCGTCTGGTGGATCTGGAACATGATGCGGAAAAACAAGGAGGAAGGAGACTAAAAAAACGGGAGAAGGAGAGTATCATGGGTTCAGATAAAACGTATTTTCACTTTTGCTCCAAATGCAACGGGGAAACGCCGTATGTTTCAGCTTATTCACGGCCGATGCAGATTGCGTTCCGCACGTGGAAAATCGTCATCTTCTTTCTCAGCTTTGCCATGCTGTATCCCCACACCTTCACCGCCGATGAAGAATTTACGGCAAAATGCACGAAATGCGGCAGACAGGCGAACATTTCGTACGAATAGCGAAGCCAAGGGAAACCCTTCCGGGAGGTTTGATCTTAACATGATCCTGCCTTTTCGCACCATTATGATCGCCTCCCTTCGGTCGGGTGACACCAGCCCCCGCCACCCCAGGCGGGTCGGAGTGAAGATCGGCCTATGATACTGACGCCGTTGGCAGACAAGCTCTTCTCCACGGGTGAAGATAAACTCCCGGTGATCTGCATCTTCGGCCGCCGGAACCTCCGCCTGGTCACAACCGCGGAGGAAGACTTTGAGGAGCGCAGACTCGACTGCCGCTGTTATTCCTCCGATTCCCACCTCGAACGGATCCTAGTTCGGGACAAGCCGGACGTCATTATAACGACCGGAAACCGGGTCTTCTATCCCAATCTCGCCAAGGCGCCGTTCGAGATCCGGAGAAAATGGCTTCATTACGACACCCTGCCGGACCTCAGCCGGCTCGGTACGTCCGCCTACAACCTCTATGTAACGAACATGCTCGCCCAGGGGAAGGCGGATGATAAACCCCTCATCACGGTCTTCACCCCC
Source organism: Syntrophus sp. (in: bacteria) (assembly GCA_013824905.1). Taxonomy (GTDB): domain Bacteria; phylum Desulfobacterota; class Syntrophia; order Syntrophales; family UBA5619; genus JAKAFS01. The sequence continues at coordinate 6,475 of PNOO01000025.1, forward strand.
ACGTATAAAACCGGTGAGAAAATCCGGCGCGCCTTCCGTTCACTGAAAGAACAGACCTATACCAACTGGGAATGGATTATCGTCGATGACTCGGATGACGGCGGCAAGACGTTCAAGATGTTATGCAGCTTGGCCGGAGAAGATCACAGGATAGAGGTCTTCAAACCCTGGGAGCACTCGGGCGTCATCGGCAGGGTGAAGAACTGGGCATGCAGGCTCGCCAAGGGGGAGATCCTGGTGGAGCTTGACCACGACGATGAGTTGACCGACGACGCCTTGGAGACTGTCGTGAAGGGTTTCACGCAGTTTCGGGAGGCCGGGTTTCTCTACACCGACTGTGCGGAGATTTACGAGGATCATACGAGTCACTCCTACCGGGACGGCTGGGCATTCGGGTATGGTTCCTATACCGATGTTGAATACCGCGGTCGAATGTATAAATCGGGGAGCGCCGGGAACATCAATGCCAAGACCATCCGTCATATCGTCTCGACCCCCAACCATATACGGGCATGGCGCAGATCCTTTTACGAATCGATCGGGGGGCATAACAAGGAGCTTCACGTCGCGGACGACTATGAGATCATGGTCCGGACGTTTCTCAGGACCCGGATGATCAGGGTTCCCAAGCTCTGCTACCTCCAGTATATCGGCGACACCGCCCAGCAGGAGAGAAACCGGGATATCCATCGCCTGGTACGGTCCATCCGGGTTCATTACGACCGGCTTATTCACGAGAGGCTGCTTGAGTTAGGCTGCGAGGATTTCGCCTGGGATGAAAAAAACGCTTGTTCCGATTATCACATCCAAAATCCGGCCGTTGAATCTCATGCGACTTTGATAGCCGGTGTATAGGGGAAAACCAGATCCTTGTAGTCCAAGCTAGCTTTTCAGTGCCATACGGGGCCTCTTCCTTGGGGCGGATTTCAGGACACGGAAAGCAAGGGCCTAAGATCGCGGATATTTTTTACTTTCTCCAGGTTCCAAATCCGGTCAATCAGTCTTCCGGTGCGCTCTTCGCCCAGGATCGGCTGCATGAGATCCGTGCATTTTTGCCCGATTTCCTCATCCGACATCGGATTCCCCGGCCGGCCGCGGACGAGCTCGACATGCTCACGCAATTTTGCGCCGTCCGTGGTTGTGATCTCCACAATCCCGCCGCGTTTGATTTTTGCCGTTCGCAATTCCGGGTCTCCCACCAGGGTGATCCTTTCCCTGATCGCAAGCACCGCTGGGTCCTTCATCCGTTCATAGGAATGCGAGGCCGCAAAAGTCATCCCTCCATCAAGCAGAGCGACGGCCAGCACGTGTTTCAAATCCACATCCGGCATATTCCTATCCCTGACGATAAGCACCCGGTCGTCGGGAACGCGAGCAACCATGCTTTGCACATTTGCAGCGGTCAGGCCGTGCTTTCCCCGCAGATTTAAAAGGGCATCGAGAGGGGCCTGGATCGGGGCGCCGACGGAATACTTCTTGATATCGGTGAGCTGAATCTCGTACCGGCCGCCCAGCTCTTCGACGAGGCATTCCCGGTTGGCGACGGGGGAGAAGGATTCGAAATAGTTGTGCTCGCCGCTGAATACGTCTGCAACCCCTGTAAATCCCGATTGGACAAGGATCGCCGATGTCACGCCGTTGCGGGCGCCCATCCCGGCGAAGACGAAGGCCTTCTCCACGTGGTCCGTATCTCGCACCCAGTAATATTTGCCTGAATCCTGCTGCGCGGTATAATCCCATACATATCTTACGAGCTCTTCCTTCAGCCCCAATACGGAAGCAGCGGCGGCCGCGGCCCCGAAATTACTCCCGATGCCGTGCAGCGAGAGGGCGCGTCTGCGGACATTCTCCACCCCCAGGGCCTGGGTGATCCGGCAGCCGATGTCGTACCCGGCCACGACCCCCTTGAGAAACCTGAGTCCATCCGCCTCCTCTCTGTCCGCGACGGCCAGCGCGGCGGGGACAATGCCGCAGCCGGGATGCATGCCCGCCCTTTCGTGGGAATCGTCGGTCTCGTCGGAATGGGCCATCATCGCCATGGCGAAGGCCGCATTGATCGCCGTGGTGACGACGGGAGATCCGGCGACATGGGCCTCCCTCGCTCCCCCCTGCTGTCCGGCGAACTTTTTGGCGACCCGGCCCGGTTTGAGGTCGGAGCCGCAGACGATGGCGCCCAGCGTATCCAGAATGTGGTGTTTGGCCTTCCGGATCACCGCGGCGGGCAGTTCAGCCTCCCCGCTTTCGGCAATATACACACTGAGCCTGCTGATGATTTCCCCGGCTGCCATTTTTCCTTCCTTTATTTTCACCTTCGCATAGTCTCTCCTTTCCTTCCCAAGACAGAATGTCTTCAGAGAGACCGACTCCTCCGGCCCCTAAATGAACAACTTTCCATCCTCCAACACCATTTTCCCGTCCAGCCAGACCGTGGGATTCAGGATGACGATGTCGATGTGCAGCCCGCACTGGACCGCTCCCCCGAGGGAGATGTTGTCGCCCATCGCCACATGAAGGGTACCCAATCTCTTGGAAACCTCCTTGGTATCGGGGAAAATACGGCAGTCGGGGTTCATCCCGAGGGCGAACTGAGACGCGATCCGCCGGGCGTTGGAATCGGACTTCTCGAACAGCTCCAGCAACTGCCGAGCCTGCTTCCCCCCTTCCACGTTCACGATCCAACCGTCCTTGATCTCCATGCGGAACGGTTCGTCCACTCGCCCGATCTTGTCGATGATGTAGGGGTTCACGATACACCCCTGCGTCGTGCCCTCCAGCGGGGCAACGGTGGATTCCCCGTCGGGAAGCCCCGAAAACCTTCCCGGCTCGTCGGCAAAACCGGTCTGCGCCTTTCCTTTCCGGCCGCACAGCCGCATGGTGACATCGCTGCCCTCGGCGGTCATGAAGCGAATTTCCCGGGCCTGCTCCAGCAGGACATCTACCGCCAGGGCATTACGCCGGACCACCTCGTAGTCGGTGGTTACCCCTGGGCTCTCCAACATCCCGTCGTTGAAGCCCCGAAGGTTGCAGGTCCGGGCTCCTGCCCCCAGCGCGGCACTGACCGCCCTGCTGTGCACTATCGCCCACTTGGCGAGATTGATGATGGCGCTGCAGCGGAGGAATGCCCCCGCTACCGGCTCGGGCAATTCCTGTCCGCCAACCGTCCGGGGGACGATGATCAGCGACACGGGTTCCGCCCCGGCCCGGAGCGCCGCGCGGGAAAGGATGGCCGCGAAGGGCCCCGAGTCTTCTTCCGTATCCCTGAGAATGCATACCGTCTCGCCTGCCTTAAGGGCCAGCACCTGTGTCACGACCTTTTCGGCAACTTCATTCATCCTTCCCGTATCAAGCATCTCTCCCCCTCTCAAACCGCTCTATCTCCCCGCCATTCTGGTCAGGACGGCGGCCGTCCTGTCGGTATTGAATATCCCGCAGACGCACGGACCGGCTAACTTCCTGCTGGCCGCCTCGACCGAAATTTTTTCCTTCCTGATCAGATCGACGTAGTGATCGATCATGGCGGGAGAAACCATGTGGTGGCCGCATAGAGTGGTAATCTTCAGATGGTCCTCGCTGGGCAGCAGTTCCGTCCTCCCCCAGACACCAAAAGAATAGAGGATTGTGTGCGGCTTGATCCCGATCTCCCTGCACATCGCAAAGATCTCTTCGATCAGTCCCCCGGCGACCACGGAGATGCCGTAATCCCGTTTCTTGTACTCCTTCAGGACTTTTTTCAGCTTCTCTTTATCGGAAAAAGCGGCAAAGAACCCTTGGAGACTCCGCCACTTCATGATGTCCCGAAAATCATCGCCCCTCCCGATGCAGCCCGATCTCCGGCCGAGATTCACCGCGCCGTTTTCAAAGGCGATATCGGCCATCGCTTCTGTTTTATCGATCGCCTCCTCCTTCGTTTTCCCATCCACATCATCGAGCGCCTTATAGGGCTTGACGAGGAGGTTATAATCGCTCCTCAGCTCTTCTACCGTCCCAAACCGATGGGCCGCATGGCTCATAATCCATCGCTCCTTTCGATCATGCCTCGAAAATCGGCTTCCCCAGGCCGAGGTTGATTTTCGCATTGGGCCGCGGGTGAATGCCCATGGCATTGAACACCGGCTCGAGGGGAGACTGAAAACCCTCTTCCAGTCGGGTCACCAGCCCAAAGCTGAAAACCGTGTCAATCTCCGTTGCCACCTGTTTGACGATCCCGATGGTTTTCTCCAGGTCTTCCTTTTTTATCTTCGCTTCGATGATGCAGGAAAGGACCCGTTCGTCCCTGATGTCGTCACGGAGAATCCCCTTCCCCTTGTCCTTCATGAGGGCGGTGAGAGGGGTTTTTTCTTCGAATTCGACGTCCGCCTTTATCAACGCCTGGAGCACCTTTTCGACATCGCGGAAACTGGCGCTCACTCCCGGCCTGCCGACTTCGATCATCACCCCGACCTGCCCGCGTTGAAACCGGCCCGAGCGGTCATTCGTCTTGCATTCATCCGTCCCCCTGCCGTACCCCGTGGAGAAACACAGTTCCTTCGGCCAGGGCTGCTGGTTGTCGCTGAAATATTTGCGGACGACCCGGGGCCAGACGAGTTCATCCTGCTGAAGCGCACCCGTTGGACACTCGGCAATCCGCAGGCAGTTGCCGCATTCGACGCACATCTCGCGGTCGATAGCGGCCTTCTCGTCCGCCTGTCGTATCGCCGCCACCGTGCAGGTAAACACGCATTCGCCGCATCCGATACAGGTTTCCCGATCTATGATCATGGTGACCCTCCGAACATGAGCTTGCTGGAGATAATGAAGACTTGAACGGTAAGTCGAATGGACAACGGCGCGCCGCACCTACCGGGAACGGTCGGTCGTCATACTCCTCAACAGTTTTTCCGCCCGATAGGTATTGAAGATGCCGCAGTCGCACATCCGGGAGAGGTTCTTGGCAGCAGCCCAGCAGGTGATCTTGCCTTTGTTGATTTCATTGACCATGTGGTGAATGAGGTTGGTCGCCACCATGGAATGGCCGCACATGGTGTGGATCTCCAGGATCTCCCCCTGCGGAACACGCCCGGTATTGCCGTGAATACCCAGGGAATAATTCACCGTATGAGGGGAGATGCCGATCTCCGCACATATCTTCTCCGTCTCCCCGCATAATCCCGACACCACGGTGGAGATACCGAAATCCCGCTCCTTGATCTCTTTCAGACACGCCTTGATCTTCTCGCGATCCCTGAAGACCACGTGGATGATCCGGCTTTTGGCCTTCTGCAGGGCATCCAGGTCATAGAGTTCCCCACCGTCCCAGTTGGGGTTGTGGTTCCCGAAATTCACCAGGTCCTCGCGGTAATGGGAGATTACCTCCCAGATCTGCTGCATTGTTTTCTCCGACCCCTCGTGATTCACAAATCGGGACGTCCGAAGCAGCAGGACATAGTCCTCATGGAGATCTTCGACACTCCCCTGCCGGTGCAATGTGTGCGTCATGCTACGCCTCCTTGAACAGCGGCCGGCCGAGGCCCACGTTCGTCTTGGTGTTCGGCCTCGGGGAAAATCCGGCCGCCTGAGCGATGGCGACAACCGGCGTGGTTCCGTCCGCATCGACGCGACTGATCAGATCGAGGGAAAAGGCGGTATCGATCTTTGTGGCGACCTCTTTGACGACCGCCAGCACGTCCCGCAGTTTCCCGACCGGGACCTTGAGTTCGATGATTGCCGACAACACCCGTTCATTCAGGACCGCATCATTGAACTTCCCCGTCTTGGGATCGGCCATCAGTTCCGCCACCGGGTTCTGGGATTCAAATTCCACCCCCAGTCGGGCAATGGCCATGGCAACCGTCTCCAGATCCCGAAATGCTGTGCCGACACCGGGGCGGCCCAGTTCCAGGGCGACGCCGGCCTCACCGCGACCGAACCGGCCGGTCACGTCGTTGGTCTTCATCTCCTCCGTGCCCCGCCCGTTGCCGGTCGTCGAGGGATGCTTCACATCGGGGTTGCTGAAATACTCGCGCAGGCAGCGCGGCCATTCCAGCTTCGGCATGTAAATCGCATCGACCGGGCAGACAGAGGATCTTTTGTAACAGCACCCGCACTCCACGCACTCTGCCTGATCGATTTCGCTAACCGATCCCCCTTCCGCCAGCCTGATTGCACCGACCGGACAATAGGGGAAACATTCCTCGCATCCTATGCACTTTTCCCGATCAATCAGCATAGTAATCCTTCCTGCTTCTCTCGATATCCAAAGGGGAGTCGTCTCACCGGATGTTGACTCATTATTCCTCCTTCTCCTCTATCAGGGCCCTTTTCATCCTGACGGCTTTGAATGTGACAACGACAATCATGATCGCGGCTATGGCCAACAGCGTTCCTGAAATCGGCCTAGTAAAAAACGTGGTCATATCTCCGCGGGAGAGGGCCAGTGCGCGATAGAGATTGTACTCCAGCATGGGTCCCAGCACCAGGGCGACAACCATGGGCCCCCCGGGAATGTCATATTTCTTCATGAAATAGCCGAACACGCCGAAAATCAGCATCACCCATACATCGTAGACATTGCTGCTGAGCGAGTATGCCCCAATGATGCAGATCAGCAAAATGGCCGGATAGAGGTAACGGTAAGGGATGCGCAAGCCCATTGCAAAAAAGGGAATCATCGGAAGGTTCATGAAAATCAGGATGATGTTCCCGATAAACATGCTGGCGATGACCGCCCACACAAAATCGGGATTCGTATGAAACAACATGGGGCCCGGTTTCAACCCATAAAGCATCAGGGCGCCCAGCATGACCGCCGTGGCGCCGGAACCTGGAATACCGAGGGCGAGCAGTGGCACAAAAGCGCCGGAACTGGCCGCATTATTGGCGGACTCCGGTCCGGCCACCCCTTCGATGGCGCCCTTGCCAAAACGCTCGGGATGCTTGGAGACCCCTTTTTCGATGCCATAGGCGAGAAACGAGGCGATGGTCGCACCCGCTCCGGGGAGGGCGCCGATAAAAAAGCCTATCGCCGTCCCTCTGAGGACCGACCATTTGACCTGCCATATATCGCCGAGGGTCGGCCATAGTTCTTTGAGCTTTACGTTGATCGTCTTTATTTTCATCCGTTCTTCCGCGGAAACGAGAACCTCGCCGATACCAAAAAGGCCCATGACCACGACAATAAACGAGACCCCATCCATCAGTTGGGAGATATCGTATACGAATCGGGGCGCCCCCTGCACGACATCGATGCCGACCGTGCCAAGGGCCATCCCGATCACGCCGCTCATCAAGGATTTCGATATCGATTTTCCACCCACAAAAACAATACACAGCATCCCCATCACGATGAGGCTGAAATATTCCGCCGGGCCAAACTTCAGCGTAAAAGCCGATAGGGGAACACAGACAAAGATCAAGGCAAACGTCCCAAGAATGCCGGCGATAAAGGATCCGATCGCGGAAATCCCCAAGGCCACCCCGCCGCGCCCCTGACGCGCCATCTGGTACCCGTCAAAGGTGGTGACCACGGAGGCGCTTTCACCCGGAACGTTGACCAAGATCGATGTCGTAGACCCGCCGTACATCGCCCCGTAGTAGATCGCGCACAACATGATCATGGCGGACGTGGCATTCATGCCGAATGTGAGGGGGAGGAGCATCGCAATCGTGGCTGAAGGGCCCAGACCGGGCAAGATTCCCACCAGTGTGCCAAAAAAACAGCCCAGGACGGCCATCCCCATGTTAAACGGCGTGATCACCGTCGAGAATCCCTGCATCAGGCTGTGAAGAGCATCCATTTATCCCTCTCTCCTTCAAATCCCGAGAAGTCCTTTGGGAAGGTCAAGTTCCATCCAGTAAAGAAAAATAAGGAAAATACAGGCGCTGAACATCACGCCGTAAAACAGGCTTTTTAAAAAACCGACCCCCTCCAAAGCAAAAAGCAGAATCGTTACGAAAAAGAACACGGTAAGGACAAATCCCAGACTATTCACGAAAAGGGCAAAACCGGCCATGATCAGCATGATCAGTCCAACCCGTCCCAGCGATCCCCAACCGGGCAGGCGCGGTTCGTCCCCTTTGTCCTTTTTTTCCCCGCTGAACGTATTGACGAATGCAAACAGGGCGATCAATCCGAGGATGATCCCCAACCAGAACGGCAAAAAACCGGGTCCCGGGCCAAATTTGGACAGATAGCTGAATTTCAGCGATTCAAGTATGAGCCAGAGGCTGAGCCCCATACAGATGATGGAAAAAACCCTGTCTCCTTTTTTCATACCCTCTCCCTCCTGACCGGGGATATTCATCCTGCGATGTGTGAAATAGGGTTCCGCAGAGCACGGCCCCCCTGTCATTGTGAAGTGTAACCCTCTTGATATTCGTAAGATCGATTCGCTCCGTCACAACGACAGGGGGTACGGATAATCAAAGTCACTTACATAGATTTGATCGCTATTTCTTTTTATAGACGCCGAGCTCATCGACATCCACTTTCAATACCTTCAGATAATCGGTGACGAATGCCTTGGCTTCCGTGTGCTTCATAAAGTTCTCAACGGCGTATGAGGTTTTCAGCACATCCTGAAACGCCTTGGTCTTGACCAGTTTGGCAAAGGCATCTTCCCAGAATTGAAGCGCATAATCGGGAAAATTCTTCGGCGCCCAGAAGCCTCTCGGCTGGACGTATACGGCATTGATCCCCTGCTCCTGCATCGTCAGCACATTCGGCATGGCCGAGATCCTCTGCGGGGACATGACGCCCAGCGGTTTGATTTTCTTGGCTTCGATCTGCCCCATCTGTTCATTCACGTTTCCAAATCCCACATCGACATGCCCGCCCAGGATGGCCACGGAAGCGGCGCCGCCGCCGCCAAAACCGACCAGGTTCAACTGAGCGCCCGACGCCCTACCCACCCGGTGGGCGCTGATATGCTCGGATCCCCCTACGGTGCCGATGGCAACGGAAATCTTGTCGGGATTTTTCTTTGCATACTCGATGAGGCTTTTCATGTCATTATAGGGCGATTCAACGCGGGTAAAGGCAAGATTCGGATCCATGCACATCATGGAGATGAAGGTAAGATCCTCCAGCTTGAGCTTGCTGGAACCCCGCAAGAGAGCAGAGAGGGGACCGGTGGTAAACTGCATGACCACATGTGCATCGCCCGCTTTGTCATGCATGTAATTGAGCGCAGTCGTGCCGGAGCCGCCGTCCCGGTTCACCACCTGGATCTTCTGTTTGACGATGCCCTCCTTTTCGAGAATGCTGGCGACGGCCCGGCTGAACAGATCACTTCCGCCGCCCGCAGGAGAATGGACGACAAATTCAATGGTTTTCTCCGGGTATGCCGCCTTGGCGTCTACGGTAAACAGCATGGTGATGAAGCAAAATACTGCAGCAAACGAACAAACAAGAAATTTCTTTCCCATACCATCCTCCTTTTCCCTAAATGAATTTAACTGCCTAAACCACCCAGCCTCTGACTCCCGTATCCACCCGCTCCTTTTTCTCCTTGCCCGTCATTTTGCGGAGAAGGCTTTCCGCCCGTTTGGGGTTGAATAATCCGCACAGGCAGGGCTTGCCCAGTTCTATTCCCGCCTTTTCTATGCTCAAGGACCCCGCCTTTATTTGCTCCACCAGATCGTCGACGAGGTATCTGGATATCATGCCGTGCCCGCACATCGTGGTGATTTCGAGAACCGGCCCGTCGGGCAGAAGGGACGTGTTGCCCCATATTCCAAGAGAGTGGTTCGTCGTATGCGGCACAATCCCTATTTTTTCGCATGTCGCCTTGATCACATCATAGAGACCCGATACGACGACCGATAATCCAAAATCTTTTTCCTTCATCTCTTTGAGAAATGACTCGAGTTTCTCATTCGTATCGAATACGCAATACGGGGAATTGCCGTCTTTGAATGCTTCAACAATGGAATCCAAGGAGGTTTCCAGAACATTCCCTTTATAATTTTCTCCCCGGGCTCCGGTAATATTCACGGCGCCATGTTTTTCAAAGAGTCTCAATATTTCTTTGCATATCCCGGCCGATCCTTCCTGGTTATATCCCTTCTCCGCGCGCATGATGATGACATAATCGCAGCCTAAATCTTCAATCGTTCCTGCCCTGTGCAGCGAGTGAGTCATAGTCTCACACCTCCTTTCCTCTCTAACA
>PNOO01000026.1 GCA_013824905.1 Syntrophus sp. (in: bacteria)
ATGCCGGCGGTATTCCGGCCCTGATGAACGAAATGCATAAGAATCAACTGATCCATCCCGATTGCCTGACGGCGACCGGGAAGACCATCGCCGAAAACATCGCCGGCCGAAAAATCCTGAATCCCGAGGTGATCCATCCGGTTGTAAACCCCATCTCCCCCCGGGGCGGGCTTGCCATCCTCCATGGAAACCTGGCCCCCGAGGGCGCGGTCGTCAAAAGCGCCGCCGTCGCCCCGGAAATGTTGGAGCACTCCGGACCCGCCCGTGTCTTCGACCGGGAAGAAGAGGCCCTGGAGGCGATATTCGGCGGCCGCATCATTCCCGGCGACGTAATCGTCGTCCGCTACGAGGGGCCCAAGGGAGGGCCCGGCATGCGCGAACAGCTTTTGCCTACTTCGGCCATCATCGGCATGGGTCTGGGCAAATCCGTAGCCCTGATCACCGATGGACGGTTTTCCGGGGCGACACAGGGGGCCTGTATCGGACACATTTCCCCGGAGGCCTACCTGGGCGGCCCCATCGCGCTCATCGAGGAAGGAGACACCATCTCGATCGACATTCCGGCACGGAAACTGGAGCTGGCGGTCGAATCCGCGATTCTGGAGGAGCGAAAAAGCAAATGGCGGCCTCCCGAAAGCACGAAACTGGAAAAAGGTTCGCTGCTGGAACGCTACCGGCGAATGGTAGGATCGGCAATCAAAGGTTCGGTCTTGGAATAGGGTGAGGGGAAAATGGCATGACTGTCCGTAAATTGATGTTACCTTATGGCCGGGACAAAGTCGAGGTCATGGTCCCGAAAAGCAATCTCATCGGCGTCTACTCTCCGCGCGAAGCGGCCCCGGTGGATGACATCCGGTCGGAAGTCCGGCGGGCGTTGACCGCGCCGATCGGAGCCCTGCCCCTGCAAGAGCAGGTTCGGGGCAAGAAAAACGTGGTCCTGATCGCGGATGACAATACCCGGCTTACACCGACCGATCTTCTGATCCCGATTCTCCTGGACGAGTGCAACGCGGCCGGTGTGTCCGATTCGGCGATCACCGTGATCATCGCGCTCGGGACCCACCGCCCCATGACGGACGATGAAATCATCGCCAAGTTCGGCGCCGAAACCCTCGACCGGGTGGTGATCAGGAATCATCCTTACAAAGATCCGGACGCCCTCGTCGATCTGGGAATGACCCGAAACGGGGGACGCATTCTGATCAATCGCACGGTCGTCGAAGCCGATTTCAAAATGGGGATCGGCAGCATCGTGCCCCATCACATCCCCGGGTACGCCGGGGGGGCGAAAATCATCCAGCCGGGCGTATCGGGCGAAGACACGACGGCATACACCCATCTGCTTTCCGTGCGGGCGCCCCGCTCCTACCTTGGCGTCCTGGACAACCCCGTCCGCGAGGAACTCGATGCGATGGCCCGGAAAGTCGGGATGAATACGATCCTCAACACGGTCCTCAACCGACAGGGAGAGGTCGTTCAGGCATTTTTCGGCGATGTGGTGGAGGCCTTCCGGGCTGGCGTTGCAAAGTCTCGGGAGGTTTATGAAATCCCGGTGCCGGAGGCGGCGGATATCGTGCTGGCCAGTTCCCATCCGTGCGATCTGGATTTCTGGCAGGCTCACAAGACGCTCTACCCATCCGATCTCGCGGTCAAGGCGGGTGGCATTGTCATTGTGGTTACCCCCTGCAGCGAAGGGGTTTCCAAAATACATGGCGACATTCTGGAACTGACTTCTTACGGCTCCCAAAAGATTCGGGAAATGGTCTCGGGAAAGTGCGTGAGGGACGAAGTGGGCGCCGCCCTGGCGATCGCCTGGGCGCAGGTCAAGGAACGGGAAGAGGTCTGGATCGTGTCGAACGGCATTTCCGCAAACGAGGCGTCGAAACTCGGATTCCGGCACTTTACCGCGGTTCAGGACGCCCTGGACGCCGCCCTAGCTCAAAAAGGGCCCGCCGCACGGGTGACGGTTCTGACCCAGACGCCGGACATGCTGCCGCGGATCTCGGCCGCCGCTACTCCGGGAGCGCCACCTTTCGCGTCGCCCCGCCACTGAAGGGGATTTCGAGGAAAATCCTTTCCGGGGTAAGAAAGCAAGCATTTCATTGAAGACGAAAAGCTGCAGCAAACTGATGCAAAGGAGGGGCGCCGTATGCCTTATGTGGTGAGCCTTCCGTGATGGGCCATGCGTATGTACCGTTGAATCCTGGAGAATATTGAGCACCGGCAGGGGTTAACGGGGTAATTGTTTATGGGCTTTGCCTGAAGTGCAGTCTCACAACTGGGGCGGTAGAGAATATAAAACAGAGGGGCAGCAGGCATTATACAAGAAAGAGCTGCTTCGTGTTCTCCAAGTAATGCCCGGACCACCCGTGATGAGACATCACCAAGGGCCCGGCTTCCGCTGCAAAGGGACTTTCGGGCAATCGGTGCTTTTTCAATGAATATTCTCTTCTAATATTTGACGGCTTGAGGCCCTTTCAGGTTTAGAATGCTCCGGGCCTCCTCCGGGGTTGCCGGTTCCAGATCGTGCTCCCGGGCAATCCGGATGATTTTCTCGACTTGTTCGGCGCTGCTTTTGGCCAACTTCCCCTTTCCCAGGTAGAGATTGTCTTCCAATCCGACCCGGGTGAAACCGCCCATCAGTAGCGCTGCATTGCACATCTTGAACTGATTCTTACCGGCCGCACATACTGACCAGACAAAGTCTGTGCCGAGAATTTCCCTGGCGGAATTGTGCAGAAAGAGCAGATTGCCGATTGTAGCCTGCATGCCGCCCAGGATGCCCAGGACGAATTGAATGTAGATCGGCTTCTTGATACTGCCGCGGTTCAACAGAAAGGCAATATTGTTCAACATGCCGGCATCGTAGACTTCAAACTCCGGCTTGGTGTCTTCCTGGGAAAAGTGGCTGCTGAACTCCCTCAGTGTTTTGAAGGTGTTCGGAAAGATGAAATCCTCGCTCATAGACAGGTACTGCGGTTCCCAGTCGTATTTAAAGTCCTGTATCTTTTCCAGTACGGGGTGCAGGGAAAAATTCAAGGATCCGGCGTTCAACGAAGCCATTTCCGGGCTGTAGGTTTTCACCACCCTCACCCGCTCTTCCACGCTCATCCCGAATCCTCCGCCGGTGGTGGCGCAAATCACCGCATCGCATTTGTTTTTTATTTTGGACAGGATTTCACCGAACAGATCACTGCCCGACGACGGGCGCCCGGTTTTCGGATCCCTGGCGTGCACGTGCACAACGGCGGCACCGGCTTCACGGGCCCGGCGGGCCTCTTCGGCAAGTTGGTCCGGAGTGATGGGCAGGTAAGGCGACATGGTGGGGGTGTGAATGGCGCCTGTCAAAGCTGCGGTCACGATAAACTTATCCATTTTGAAACTCCTCACAAATATAGAATATCTGATTATTTCCAGTGCACCATCGGCAGCCCTGCCACCGGTGATCTGAAATAGGGAATGCGTTTTCCACGAAGACTGCCTACATAAACGGTTTTTAGGTCAGGCCCTCCAAACGTCACGCTGGCGAACCAGGGTGCAATGGTTCCGCCAGCGGCCAGCATGTGGTCGGGTGTTACACGATCCTCGGCAAAGGCCTTCTCCAGCGCCAGAGCCGGCGCCTCGTTGGTGTCGTCCAGGACAATGTGAAAATCCCCGTCGGGGGTGATCGCAAAAACCTGATCGACCATGACGAGCGTGCCCCAGAGGTTCCCATAAGCGTCAAACGCAATGCCATCGGGAAAACCAAATTGCCCGAGCTTGGTAGGTCCGTATATTTCCCGATTGGTCAGCGAGCCGTCCGGTCCGACCCGCATGCGCGTGATGCACTGACCGCAGGTTTCAACAATGTAGAGGTACTCCTCACGGGCATCCAGGCGGATTTCGTTGGTAAAGCGGAAGCCGTCGGCCACGATGCGCAATCCCTTTTCATCAACCAGCGCAATATAGCCGTCGGCAATGTTCGGACTGACCGCCTTCATCCAGTTTTTGATTCGGGTGGAAATGGTAAGCCAAACACGGTTTTGGCTGTCCCGCAGCACAAAGTTCACCTTGCCGATCGGCTCGCCGTTGATGCGCTCATAGAGCACACGGGTCTGACCGCTGCGCGTCATGACCTCCAGGCTGTCGGTGCCGAAATTGGAAATGAGGATATCGCCGTTTTCTGCAAAGGCCAGGCCGTTGGGCAACGTGCCTTCGGTGAACCTGCTGGCTTCATCGGACGCCAATTCGAAAGCCTTTTCATAGGACTGGGCAATGATCTCCTGGCTGCCGTCCGGCGAGATTTTGACGACGCCTCCGCGAGCATCCGCCGACCAGAGCGTGCCGTCCGGCTCGGCCAGGATACACTCCGGCCGTTGCAAATCATGGCCGATATATTGGATGTCGGCCCGATCGACCTGAAAACCTGACAGGGGATTCTTCCTATTCATATTCATAGTTTCCTCTCTTTTTTACTACCGAACCAGAATGAGGCTGATTTGAGGGAATATAACCAGAAGCACCAGTACGATGATCATCATCAATACGTAGGGCAGCGCCCCCATAAACACCTCGTTCAAGCCGATGCGCTGATCGTCCAGAGTCGATTTGACCACAAAGGCTGCCATGCCAAAGGGCGGAGTGATCAATCCCACTTCAACAGCGACGACCGTTACAACACCGAACCAGACAAAGTTGACGCCGAACCCCTGCATGACCGGATAGATGAGCGGCACGATGATAACCATGATTGATGTGGAGTCGAGAAACGTACCTGCCAGCAGGATGATCACCAAATAGACGGTCAGAACGGAATATAGACCGAGTCCGGATCCCCCGAACCAGCTTCCGATATATCCGGTAATTCCGGACATGCCCAGCATGCGGCTGTACATGTTGGCGGCGATCAGCAAAAACAGGATGGCCACCGTCACATGGCCGGTTTCTACAAGCACCTGCCAGAACTTTGCCCGGCTAAGCTGTCGTTTGCCGAGTGTCAGGACAAAAGCTCCTAAGGCTCCGACAGCGCCCGATTCGGTGGGTGTAAACCAGCCTGCGTAAATTCCGCCCAGCACCAGCGCAATCAGTAAAGCAATGGGTACTAGTTTCAACAGGGCCTCAAAAAGCGTCATTTCGGGACCTCTTCCCAAATCCGCTTGCTTGTTAACACTACCCACATAGTTCGGGAACCGGTAGGCCATCAAAAGGATCCCGACGCAGTAAGCGGCCGAAAGGAGAATCCCGGGCATAATGCCGGCCTTGAAGAGATCGCCGATGGAGGTTTCCGTCAATATCCCGAATAGTATCAACAGCAGGCTGGGAGGAATCAACATGCCCAGCACGGATGAGCCGGCCACCACGCCGACGGCAAAACGGGGCGTATACCCGAGCCGGATCATTTCCGGCACGGCAACCTTGGTGAAAACAGCAGCCGATGCGATGGATATCCCGGTGACGGCGGCAAACACCGCATTAGCAAATACGGTGGCAATCCCCAGGCCGCCGCGGACACCGCGGAAAAGCCGGTTGGCCACATCGAACGTGTCCTTCCCGATTCCTGAAACCGCAATGAACATCCCCATCAGAATGAACAGGGGCACCACACCGAAGATGTAGCCGGAGATGCTGTCGGATGCCGCAAGCGCCATCATTTTGCTGGCAATGGTGTAATTGTCCCTGATCAGCAACACGCCCAGAAATGACAGAAGGGCGAGAGCGACAGCAACATGCATGCCGCTATAGATCAGCAGCACAATGCACAGAACAGAGAAAATACCAATCTGGATATCCGTCATAGCCGTTCTCCGCCGCCGGATGTGCCGGGCTTGAACATCTGTATGAAATTGCGAGCGGCTATCATCAGAAATTGCAGACTTCCGGCAACACAACCGATGAGAATAACCAATTTCACCGGCCAGATGGGCAACATAAAATCACCCTCGGCCCCCACATATTCACCGATCTTCCAGGCCCCGGTGAAAAGCGGAATGCTGGCACTGAATAGAACAGCCAATAGACAGGCGCCAACCAGATGATAAATCCCTTCACAGAATTGCCGAAGTTTCGGAAGTCTTTTCTGGAATACGTTCAGAAGGATTTCGACACGGGTCAGCCGGCCCACCTTGAGGGTGTGGGCGATCTGAAGAAACACGCAGGCCACGATAGACATTGTCACGATTTCGGGCACGCCTCGCAATGGGAAATTAAAAAACAACCGGCTGCCAATGTCCAGATTGATGATAACCAAGAGCACCATCACCCATGCTGTCCCGATGCTGTTCATAATGGAAATGACGGTTTCGAAAGAAACCCGGCGCGGCGGTTTAAGTGCCGCGCCGGGTTCCTTTTTTTCTTTCCTTATCGCCATCCCTTATTCCTTGTCCCAATCCCGAAGGAGGGTGACATTGCGTTTGCGCAATCCGTCCAGGTACCCCTTGAGCATGGCTTTACCCGGTTGGCCCTTTTCTTCCATGGAAGCAGCCCATTCCATCGGGATATTGGGGAGCTTCCTGGCCCATCGTTTCTGCTCAGCCAGAGAAAGGTTTACTACTTTGGCGCCTCCCTTCTTCATGGCCAGAATGGCATTGTCTGCCCGAGCGGTCTGGGCTTCAGCCAGTTTCTTGGTATACTCCTTGCCGACTTCGATGAAAATTTTCTGTATTTCGGACGGGAATGATTCAAAGACGTCCTTGTTGATGCTGATGCCGCCGGCGAAATGGGCGCCGAAGTTCACGATGGCGATGTATGGTGCTACCTCATTCAGTTTAATAGCGGCCGCTGCGGTCATGAAGGTCAGAGCGCCTTGGAACACGCCGGTTTGAATGCCGTTATAATATTCATTCAAATTAGAGGCCACGGCCACGCCGCCGGTTCCTTTCAGCCAGTTGGCCGAAGGGCCGGGCGCTGCGATCTTTTGTCCCTTGACATCGTCCACTGTGTTTATCGGGAAACTGGTCAGAATCCCGTAGTTGTCCAAGGCGGCGCCGCCGAGGTAAATCTGGTTGTGCTTGGTCCACTCCCGCGCCAGTGCAGGGATCTGTTTCTGGAGTTCAGTGATCGTATCGACCACGTAATAGATGTTATCCGTAGCAAAGGGTGTCATATAGGTAACATTGTGGAGAGGCATTTTCGGCGCATGGAAGATAGTTCCCACAAAACCCATATCCGAGACGCCCGCTTCAATCGCTTCCAATTCGCCGCCGATCTTGGCAATGGTTCCCCCGTACGCCTGGTTCCACTCGACGGTGTCGCCCTTGCCAAGGGCCGCCACCCGCTTGTCAACCTCGGGGATGAAAAAATCACGACATAAGGTGACCCACAGGAAAACCGGCGGATGGCCGGTCGACACCGTTATCTTGTATTTTTTCGCAGCCGCATCCCCTGCAGTCAACGTGAGTGCCAGCGCCACTCCCACAGTGATCATCATCCAAATTTTCCATTTTTTCATCTTTTATCTCCTTTGAATAATAATGTCGGTATCATTTCATGCTCATTCTTCCACGATGGCCACCGGCCGGCACCACCCCGCACTCGCCCCTTTGATCTTGATCGGAAAACAGCAAACGGTAAAACCATGAGGCATGCCGATGGCAACCAGGTTGGCCATTTTTTCCATATGGCAATATCCGATTTCAATCCCCGCAAAATGGGCTTCCCATATGACTTTGGGATCGCCCGTTTCCCGGAATTCTTTGGCCAAGAACGGCAAGGGGCGATCCCAGCTCCAGGCATCAATGCCCACTACCTTGACGCCTTTCTCGAGGAGAAAAAGAGTGCTCTCCCGGTCCATGCCGGCACCCTTGACGAGGTACTGCAGAGTACCCCAGGCTTGGTCGGCACCGGTTTGAACCAGTACGATGTCCAGCGGTTTCAGTTCATAGCGGATGCGCTCCAACTCTGCTTTTACCTCTGCAACCGTGATCCTTTCGCCGTCTGCTTTGTGTCGGAAATCGAGGACAACGCCGTCGTTAAGACACCACTCCAACGGGATCTCGTCAATAGTCCAAGCCCGCTTGCCCTTGTCCATGGTCGGATGATAGTGGAAAGGCGCGTCCAGGTGCGTGCCGGAGTGGGAGGTTAAGGTGAGGAACTCCATCGCCCATCCCAACCTCCCCGGCAGTTGGTCTTTGGTGACTCCCGGGAAAAACTCCATCATCTGTTCGGCGCCCATTTCATGGGTGACGTAATCGACCTTGGGAATCATCATGGGAGGGTCGCTCGGAAGCCCTGGCTCAATGCTGATGCCCAGATCAATCAATCGTTTACTTCCCATATTCACTCCTTCCCCTTTCTTCCTCAGGCTGAGGGTTCATGCGGAACGGTTCCCAATCCCATCGATAAAAGTGCGGGCTCAATCCCGGATGAGTTCCTCGACCGTAACAAAGTCCAGTCTCTCCTTTATTTTGTTGAGTCGAGTAGACCGGTTTCTCCCGATATACAGGTTGATGTTTGTTTACTCCGTTTACGGCTAGTTCCTGGCAATGCCAAAAGAGTCAAACATCTATCCGTTGGCACCAGCCCCTCACAGAATCGCTCACCCATATTTAGCTAAATACCAAATTTTCGAGGAAACAACATCAATGATAATGGATTGAAGTCCAGCATTTTCATCGATATTGACTATTTGTGGATAACAGGGAAGCAACACGCAAGCCGTTAGATAAACGGGCGACGACTTACGTTGCGCCGCCCGTTGTTATCGCTACCATGTGGCTGTACGATTATTTCCCTTCCTTCGCCTTCAACTCCTTGAATTTCGCTTGGAGCGCACTGACTTTCGCGGGATCATTAACGATGGCTCAGATCAGATCCAGCAGGGTGATTTCCGGCGGGGCGTTCAGACGCACCGGGGTGAATGTCGTGCCGATCCCCCGACTGACATAAAGCCGCGATGATCCGCTCCGGTAGAGCCCCTCGGGATAGGGCGTCCGGAGCTGCGCTAGACTGACACCCGCTCCCGACATCCCCAGCTTGATCTGCCCCCCGTGATAATGGCCCGACAGGGTCAGGGAAATCCCTTGAATGGCTGCACGGGGAAAGATTTCCGGGCGGTGGGACAGGAGGATCGTCGGGACGGCGGGATCGAGTCCCTGCAGGGCAGCGTCAAGGTCCGGTTCCCCGTTGCGCAGGTCGTCGATTCCGGAGACCGCGAAGAGCCCGTACCCGGTCCGAATCATCCGGTGCTCGTTCTGCAGCAGCGGTACGCCGTACCTCCGGAAGATCGTCTGCAACTCGCTCAGGCTTGCATACCAGTGTTCATGATTCCCCAATATGGCAAAGGTTCCATACCGGGCGCGGACGCGGGCCATCTCCTCCAGACACCCCGGGAGAAAGGAAAGCGAGTTAGTAATATAGTCACCCGTGAGGACGAACAGGTCCGGTTGGAGGGCGATGACCCGATCGGCATAGTGCCGCATCTGTTTGCGATTCATGTAAATGCCCGCATGGATGTCGGTAAGCTGGACGACGCGCAGCGGGCATCCGAAGGGCAGCGTCGTCTCCCGGACATCGCCGTTCCTGCCGGCGTACGCCGCACCGTATCCGCTCAGCAACAGAGGAACGGCAAACAGACCGCCCGCACCCGCCTGGAGAAAAAGACGGCGGCCATCGCTGAAGGACGCGGACTCCGGTCGGCCGGCCAGCCTTCGACCGAGGCGAAGGATCAGTTGCGCCAGCCGGCCGAAGAGCTGCACGACCAGAAGAAGAAGTGCGGAAAAGATCGACCCTACACCCCATATCGCCGGGGGATAGAAAAGACCGGCCTGCGCCGCTATGGGCGGATACACCCAGGGAATAGGCCGGTAGAGGACGAACAGATTCACGGCAAAGATCAGGGTGAGGAACGCCCCGACCGCATTAACGGCCCGATCCTTGAAACGTTCGGAACGCTGTGAGGAGCGAATCGCACGCCGGGCGCGGAAGAAGAGATAGATCTGGGAGAGCACCGCCAGGGACAGAATCGTCCACCGAAATGCTCCGAACGGCAGTCCAGGAATCATAAGGTGTTTTCATTCACGGATGAAGCGATCCCACACCCGCGACGCACTCCTTTTGGGCAAAAGGGTCTTTCATTTTGCACGCGCTTCGCGCGTCCCCTGCATGAAGACGATGAGCGCCATGAGCAGGGCCAGGAACATGGCCGCCCCCCCGACCCATTTGATCGGGTAAAGAACGGAACTCGGCGCGCTGACGGAGAACCATCTGCACCAGAACGAGACCGTATCGCGGATGGGATAGAGGACGACGCCCGCCACCGCAAGCCACGAAGCCCAGGCGCGCAGTTTCACACCCGCACCGCTCTGGAGCCCGACGATAACGCCGATCGCGATGTTGAAAAGCGCGAAGATCCAGGCGTACAAACGCATGTTGTAACCCGCCTCCCGTCCGGAATTCGACACGCGGACATAGGAGGCCGGATAGTAGTTCGTAAAGTAAAGTCCGCCGGTACGATAGGCCGGTCCCTTCTTCATGTCGACGACCTGATCATCGAGCAGGTCCGGAGTCCCCTTGGCGTCGATCACGACGGCCGCCGCCTTATCGTGAAACTGGTGCATGGAGGTTGTTTTCTCGATGAAAAAGGTCATCGAGAAATAGATCAGGATCACCAAAAAGCCGACAACTACGTTCTTGTTACCCATCGTAAGATTCATGGCACCCTCCTTTTGAATGATTCGAACGGACCGTTTGGGAAATTAAATCGATTGACGAGAACTTGCTTTATGATGAAAATGCTACGAAAAACGGCTTCGTATGTCAAGAATATTCTTTTGCAATTTTAGCCCCGAAAAATAGGGTCTTTCCTCTCCGTAGCGTTAAAGTCGATTGCTACTTTGCGGCAGGAGCCGCAGCCCCCTCGTGCCGCCGAGCGCCGGGAAGCCATCCTGTTCCGGATCAGGTTACTTGCGCAGAATCTCAAGGCGGCGTTTCATGGACTCGATCTCGGTCTGCTGGCCCGCGACGATCCCTTCGGCAAACTTGCGCGTGACCGGATCACGTCCGTAAATGAGCACGAGCCGGGCCATTTCCACAGCCCCCTGGTGGTGCGGAATCATCATGGCCAGAAAATCCACATCGGGATTGCCGGTATAGCCCGGGGCGTGCATGTCGTCCATCATCTTTTCCATGCTCGCGTCCATCGCCTGCCTGAAAATGGTGAATCCCGAGCCATATACAGCCGACGGGACGCCGTGCTGCTGATGTTCCTGCGCGTTGACGGGGGATGACAGAAGGATGAACGCCGTCAACGAGAGAATGAATCGCATAGCTGCCTCCTTGAACGCTTCTCAGCGTCCCATGAAAAGGTTAGGTAAGAACGTACTCAACCAGGGAACATAGGTCACAATAGCCAGCACCACGAGGGAGACGAAAAACGGCGACCAGATGGCCCGACTCAGGCGATCGAGGGATAGTCCCGTAGAACCGCAGACCGCAAAGAGCACGGCGCCGACCGGTGGCGTGATCAAGCCCAGCACAAGGTTCAGGCAGATCACGATTCCCATGTGCACCGGATCGATCCCCAGGGAGACGGCAATGGGCGCCAGCACGGGGGTCACGATGACCAGGGCGGGGGCGGTCTCGATGGGAATTCCGATGAACAGCAGCAGGATGTTGATGAACAGCAGGATCAGCCAGGGCGATGTGGTCAGGGTGGAGATCCAATCGATCAAAAGCTGGGGGATCTGGTCCACCGCAACGATCCAGGCAAAGGGTTCCGACATGGCAATGAGAAGCATCACCATCCCCGATTCCAGACCGGCCTTCAACAGGACATCGGGAAGATTCTTGAAATTCAGTTTCCGGTAAACAACAACCCCTACGAGGGTTGAATAAACCACTGCAACACCGGCCGCCTCGGTGGGTGTGAACATACCGCTGAGGATGCCGCCCAGGATCAGGACCGGCATGAACAGGGCGGGCACCGCCTTAGCGGCAGCAATGAGGACATCCTTACCAGGGGCTTTCACGTCCCGGGGATAGCCGCGCTTGACGGCCACGTAGTACATATAAACCATCAAGGCAGCGCCTAAAAGGAGGCCGGGAAAAACGCCGCCCAGGAACAGCGCGCCGATCGAGACATTGGCCGTGACGCCGTAGATGATGAACGGGATGCTGGGCGGGATGATCGGTCCCATGCAGGCCGCCGTACAGGTCAGGGCGGCGGCCACATCCTCATCATAGCCCGCCTTCTTCATGGCCGGGATCATCACGACGCCAATGGCCACTGCAGTAGCCACCGCGGCCCCGGAGATCGCCGCAAAGATGGCACAGGCTAGAATCGTGGCATGCCCCAGCCCGCCGCGGATGTGCCCCAAAAGCAGGCGGGCGAATCGCACCAGGTCCTGAGTGATCCCTCCCTCGTTCATGAGATTTCCCGCCAGCATGAACAGCGGGATGGCAAGCAGCGGGAAGGTCGCCAGGCCGCCGAAGATGGTTTGAGTCAGCGTGGTGACGGGCATGCTGCCGCTAATCAGGGCATAAACGAGAGAGCAGCCGCCCAGGGCCACGATGATGGGTGCGGAGATGCATAACAGTCCGATAAAGGTGGTCAAAAAGACGATCATTGGCCAGCTCCTTTCGGACCCAGGCCGAGGAAAATCAGGAGTTCCTCCAGCGTGAGAAAGAACATGATAAAGAAACCCGTCGGAAGCGCTGCATAAGGGAGGCTCAGTACCAAGCCGATGGCCGGCGAGGTCTGTTTCAGATTATACAGGGTCTGGAAGAGACCATAGCCGAACATGGCGCCGAAGAAAAAGAGCGCGCAGAGATAACTCGCCAGTTTCAGCGCCTTGGCCACAGCCGGAGGAACAGACTCCACCACCGACGTCATGCTGATCATATAACCCTTTTTTAAGCCCACCGCGCCGCCCAGCATCGAAGCCCAGACCAGAGAATAGGTCGAGACCTCGCCGGACCAGATGGTCATCTTCTGGAACACGTAGCGTCCGATCACCTCGTAAGGGATGACGGTGGCAATGACGGCCATGAACAGAATCGTCCCCCAGCTGCCCGCTTTGACCAGCCATTCGTTGAACCGCTGCAGTTCGCGCATGACGCTGCTCCCCCGGATGATAAGAAAAAGCGCCCTTTCTGAACATTTGGAAGGGCGCCTCTTTTGACAAATCACTTCGCGTTCATAATGGCGTCTATCTCAGCCTTGCTGAACTGTGCGCTGAATTCACTGTAGACCGGCGCCATGGCCTTTTTGAAGCTTTCGCGGTCCACGTCTCGAACCACGGCGACCCCGCTCTTTGCCATGTCCGCCAGCTTCGCCTCTTCGGCATCGCGGTTGATCTTACGCTGGAATTTGGCCACTTCCAGGGCGGTCTTGAGGAACAGTTGTTGGTCCTCTTTGGGCATGGCGTCAAAGGTTTTTTTACTCATAAGAAATGGAGAAGGAGAGTAGACATGCGCGGTAAGAGAGAAATTCTTCTGTCCGGCATCCCACAGTTTTGAACTGTAAAAAACGGCAATCGGGTTTTCCTGGCCGTCGATGACCTTCTGCTGCAACGCCGTGAAAACCTCGCCCCAGGCCATCGGTGTGGGGTTCAATCCTGCGGTTTTCCAGGCCGCCAGGTGCACCTTGTTTTCCATCGTCCGGATTTTCAGCCCTTTGCCGTCCTCGACCTTCTTGACCGGCCCTCTGGCGTTGGTCAGATGGCGAAATCCGTTTTCCCAGAAGGCCAGGGCTTTGATGTCGGCCTTTTCGAAGTCCTTCAGCAGTTTTTTACCGATAGCCCCGTCCAGAACCAGGTCCACATGTTTGAAATCTCTAAAAAGAAAGGGAAAGTCAAGGATGTTGATCGACGGGCTGAAGCCGCCCAGGGGGCCGGTGGATGTCACCAGCAGGTCGATCGCGCCCTGCTGAATCCCCTCGGTCATTTCGCGCTCCCCCTTGCCCAGCTGGTTGCTTGGATAGAGTTTGATCGTGATTCGCCCTTTGGTCCTTTCCTTGATCAGGTCGGCAAACTTCTGCGCCCCTACCATGTAAGGGTGATCCATGTTCTGGGTGGATGCCAGCTTCATCGTGGCCTTGTACTCCGCCGCTGCCACCGGTCCCGTCCATAAGATCGCCATCAGAACTGCGAGGCCCAACATGAGAACTTTTTTCATTTTCATTCCTCCTTACGTTGCTGAGTGATGTGATAACCTGCCCTGACCTGAGGGCCTTAAAATAGGCAAAGTATTTGCCCCTTGCGGCATAATGGTGATTTTCGGCTCCTTCGTCGGACATGCCTTGCGGGCCAACTCCAAGGCTTCCTCCATTGTTGATGCAGGTAACATGTTGGCCTTTCTCACAAGATCGGCGTTTTGCGGCCGGGTGACCATGATGAAGGTCGCCCTGTCTCCGCACTCGATCTCCTTCCAGGCGACCCATCCCGGAATGGTAAAATCCTCCCGCAGGGCCTTTTCCGTTTCCAATCGGGAATGGTATTGGAACCACTGCGGGAATTCCGGTGGTTCAAGGATGTCCGGGCACTCACTGACGATAATGACTGCCCCGCCTTCTTTGACGGCATAGGAGGCATTATCCATTGTCTTGCCCGTCTGGTAGAGATTAATATCCTTGGGAGATCCCCCTGCCGAGGCGATGACGATATCGGCCAGACCCGGAATCTCCACACCGTAGATCCCATCGACCAGTTTCGCGCCTTCCTGCCAGGCGGAGACCCAGTTACCGGCGAAAATACCGGCGAACTCCCCTTCGGCATTTGGCACGACATTGACGATAAAGTCCGGTTGAATGAAACCGGCAATTTCCATCATGTCTTCGTGGCACTCATTCCCTCTGGTTTTACCCGATCCGGCGTTGGGGTTTGACCCGGAGCCCAGCTCCCGCCCCATGGCCCAGAGATGATTCTGCCGGATGGTATTGATGGAGCTGAAACCGGGGATGACGCTTTTCCTTCCCCCGCCGTATCCCACCATATAATGGTAAATGATGCCGCCGGTGAGAATGATCCGGTCGGCCTCGGCGGCGATGCGGTTGATCGACACCTCGGTTCCCCGGCTCGTCTTGCCAAGGTAAACCATGTTTTCCAGGTCTCTCGCGTTATGATTGACCACTTTCAGCCGCCTGCAGATCTCCTTGCCGCAGAGCTGTTCCATCTCCGCTTCGGAATTGAGGCGATGGCCGCCCACGACGATCAGGACGGTAATGTGGTCTTCAGATACACCGGCTTGAGCGATCGAGTCCAGAAGGGTGGGCAAAACAAGGTCCATGCGCTGCCAACTCCGGGTAATATCGCTGACGGAAATGGCCACTTTATCAGTGGGACGAAGCAGCTCTTTGAGGGGCGGTGAATCAACCGGTCTTTCCAGGGCGGATCTGATCGCCCCCGGTATATCCCGAACAGCCGGATAATCCTTTCCCACGATTTCCAGAAAAATCTGCTCCTTGGGAAGGACAAATCGCACCTCGCCCCGGCCGTACTTAAGATGAAATTCCTTCTGTTCCAAGACCCATTCCCCTTGTCTGCCTGTAAAAAAGACTGTAGATCACCTGCGTTGCCTCCCTGGAACAGATGAATAGTCTCTGCCTGACGGCCACAGATCCGTACAGGACCGGCAACCCTCCTTTATGGAATCGAAGTGTCGGATTGTACCTGCCCATACTGTATTGTCAAGAAAAAAGACAGAAAAAAGACTGGAAACCGCTTCATTTTGCATCCATTTATTCCCCTTGAACCCATGATCCGAACATGCTAGGGAAAACCCTCTGAAACGGGAATTCACAACGGATGGGAGCTTTCCGGTCACGGTATTTATGCTGCATAGGATCATCTCACTGATATTGGGCGTCGTCATCATTTTCACCGCCGCTGTCTTTGCTCCGCGAGCAACCTCGGGGCCTGCCGCCTCGCCGGAGGACCGCGCCCGGGAGGACCTGAGCCGGTACGAATATCCCAGCATGGCGGTCATCGCTTGGAAGGCCCACTTCGTCATGCCTCAGGAGAGCCTGGAACGTCTATTCGGGAAGGACTGGGTTGCCGTCGCCCGGTTCAACAGGATCGACCGCCGCCATACCTATCCGGGCATGACGATCAAGGTCCCGGAGAAGATGGAGGATATCCGCAACTACACCCCCATGCCCGCCGTCTATGAGCCGGCAAGGAAATATGCGAAGTACATCTTTCTGAACAACACCGAGCAATGGCTTGGGGCGTACGAATTCGGTCGCCTCGTCTTCTCCATGCCGGCGGCGACCGGAAAGGAAGGGCATCTCACCCCGACCGGGATCTTCCGAGCGGAAGCGTACCATCGGAGACATACCTCATCGCTTTACAAAACGGCAAAAGGAGACGCCCAGTACCCTATGGATTACGCCATCCGTTTCCTGATCGACAAGGAACAGGTTTCCTACTGGATCCACGCGCGGGACCTCCCGGGACGGCCCGTCTCCCACGGCTGCGTCGGCGTCTTCGACGAGGCGATGCAGCACCGGGTCTACGGTGTGCCGGATAAGCCGGTCATCGAGGATGCCAGGAAACTCTATGCCTGGACGATCGGCGAGGG
>PNOO01000027.1 GCA_013824905.1 Syntrophus sp. (in: bacteria)
TCCCGGTTCCAAGGTGTTGGCTCAAAAAACGAATGTTAATCACGCACATCGCAGGGGATACTCTTTTTACCTTATATCGTTGATCAAATGAATCATTTGTTCCGATCTGCTCTCCAATTGACTATAGATGTTTTCTTTTGCTCCCATCACGCGCAAATACTCATCCGCGATGTTCAAGGCTGCCAGGATGGCAATGTTCAAGGCATTTTTACTTCCGGCGGTCTTTCCCGCCTCTTCGACCTTGTCACTGACAAACCTGATGACCTCTGCTACATGATCATCCCCCGAATCGCTCACGACTGAGAGTTCCTGTCCCAGTATCTTAACGTCAAAGCGCTTTTTCAATGGACGACCTCATGGTTTGTTCTAAGGAGTCTTTATCTCCCGAAGCAAATCAAGAAGCGAGTCCACCTTTGTGCGTATAGCATCCCGTTCTTCCCTCAACCCCCCAATTTTTTTATTTACCTCTTCCAACTCCATCGACTTATTTTGCAACAGCCCCTCCAGCTCCAGATTCCTCTTCTTCAGCAAGGCATGATCCGCGATCAGGCCGTTGATTTTCTTTTCCAGCTCGTTAAACTTCAGAAATTCCACAATTCCTTCCGCCTCTCACGTCCGATTCAACCCGCATCGCCTGCCTTCACGACTCCCGGCGCTATGCAAATTTGGGATTAATTATGACAACGTGACCTATGAAAGTCAAGACCTTATTTTATGTCTTCATTTTATGTCCCGACTGTCTTTTCCAGGTTCTGAAAATAGTCCTGCAGCACCTTCCAGGCCGAAGCCAGATCGGTGATCTGTCCCGCCGCTTGACGGAACTGGGCGCCTCCGCGAAGCCCCTTTGTATACCAGAGGAGATGTTTGCGGAAGTCTCTGGTTCCCCCCTTCTCCCCATAATATTCGACTGTCATCGCCAGATGATGTCGGATGATTTCCATTCTATCTGCACAGGATGGAACAAAAACATCCCCACCGGACAGGCGATGGAGGATATTCCTCATGAGCCACGGATTCCCCAGGACTCCTCTTCCCACCATAACCCCGTCGCAACCGGTTTCCCGAAACATCCGGGTTGCGTCCTCGGGACGGCGCACGTCGCCACTGCCGATCACGGGGATACGCATCTGCGCTTTCAATGCGGCAATAAGCCCCCAATCCGCCTCGCCACCGAAGCCCTGATCTGCCGTACGCGGGTGGAGGATAACAGCGTCGACGCCGCATTCCTCAGCAATATGACCGATAGCAAGGGCGTTTACTTCTCTATGGCGCCAGCCGGCGCGGATCTTGAGAGTGAGGGGAAGATCGGTCGCTTTTCGCATCGCTTGAAGAATAACAGCCACCTGTTGCGGGTTGCGCATCAACGCCGCCCCCGAACCGGTTTTGACGACTTTCTTCACCGGACAACCCATATTCATGTCAACGAGATCGGCTCCTCTGTCAACCGTCATCCTTACCGCTTCCGCCAGCGTCTCCGGATCGGAGCCGAAGAGCTGAACCCCAAGCGGCCGGTCGGCAGGCGAGGAATCGAGGTAACGAGAGGTCTTGCCCATCCCCCGGACGAGACCGTTGGCGCTGACCATCTCTGTAAAGGCGAGACCGCAGCCGAATTCACGCACAATCGTTCGGAAAGGCAGATCCGTGATACCCGCCATCGGGGCGAGACAGATTGCGTTCTTCAACCGTAAACAACCGATGTTCATTTCACTGTCGTCCCCGTGCCTCCATGCGGCGGCAGGCTTTTTCCAGCTCCTCGCGTGTGTTGATCCCCATCACCTCCTCCGGATCGGAAGCCGGGGCGGATATCACGCGCCGGCCATTATTGAATGCAAATTCTATAATATCCGTCAGGTAATATTCCCCTTGGGCGTTCCTATTGCCGAGGCTCTTCACCGCACCGAAAAGGAAACGGCTTTCCACGCAGTAGATCCCTGTATTGATCTCACGGATCTGTTTCTCCTCGGTCGTGGCATCCTTCTCCTCGACGATCTTCAGGACCCTGCCGTCTTTTGCCTTGACCACACGGCCGTAACCGGCCGGCTCCGCCGGAATCGTCGTCAGAACCGTAACCACCGCCTCTTCCGAACGGTGGCGGTTATAGAGCGCCTGCACCGTTTTGGGCTGGATCAGCGGGACATCACCGCAGAGGATGACGACGTTCCCTGTATAGTTCTTAAAGACCTCCCGGGCCTGCAACACGGCATGACCCGTACCCAGCAGATCGTGCTGCTCAACGAAGATCAGCTCATCCTTGCCAAATAACCCACGGATCCGCTCCGCCTGATGGCCGACCACTACGACGATCTTTCGCGCCCCCGCCGCACGGGCTGCAACGACAGAATGGATCAACATGGGAACACCGCAGACGGGGTGGAGCACCTTTGCCAGATCCGATCTCATCCTCTTCCCCTTGCCCGCCGCCAGGATGATCGTCCAGAACCCCTCCTGCGCTCCTGTCCCCGTATCATTTCTGCCGGTCATCATCCCACTTGTTACCCCCTCCGTGGTTCGTGTGTCCCTCATCCTTAAATGTTGCATACCTCTGCATATCGTCGAATGACGGAACAGGGATGCAACTTATCAGATCCCATTATGAAAAGACAAACAATTTGTCTTTTGGCGCCCATTATCCGATTTGTTTGACTCCGGACCTTTTTTCCGATATGTGTGGGCCTCACTCTGACATCAATAGCGGAAGGAGATCACTATGACCCATGTCCTTCTCATCGGCAACGGCGCCCGTGAGCATGCAATCGCCGAGGCGGTCATGCGTTCAGGCCGGAATCCCCGCCTCTTTGCCTACATGAAAACCAACAATCCCGGCATTGCCTCCCTTGCCGCGCAGGTGAGGATCGGCAGCTATGATGCACCGGAAGCGATTATCGCCTTCGCCAAAGAGGCGCGGATCACATTAGCGGTCATCGGTCCCGAAGATCCCCTGAGCCACGGTATCGTGGATGAGCTCATGGCAGCGGGAATCCCGGCGGTGGGACCGACGAAGGTCCTTGCCCGCCTGGAAACATCAAAGTCATTCACAAGAAATCTCCTCGAAAAATACGGCATCCGCGGAAACCCGCGCTTCAGAAACTTTATGTCCATCGAGGGCATCGAGACTTTCTGTGAGCAGCTCGCCGGCGTCGTCATCAAACCGGACGGCCTGACGGGCGGCAAAGGAGTCCTTGTCCAAGGGGATCATTTCCAGACACGGGCCGAGGCCCTCGATCATTGCCGCAGCATCTTGAAGACACATCCCAGCGTGACCATAGAGGAGAAGCTGGAGGGCGAGGAGTTCTCCCTGCAGTGTCTCTGTGACGGACGGACGGTTGTGGCCACTCCGCCGGTTCAGGATCACAAGCGACGCTTCATTGACGATCGGGGCCCGAACACGGGCGGGATGGGTTCCTATTCCTGCCCTGATCATCTCCTTCCCTTCCTCGACCCCGCTGCCGTGGCCGAAGGATTGGAGATCACACAAAAAGTTGCCGAGGCGATCCGCCTGGAAACCGGCGTTCCCTATAAGGGGATCATGTACGGCGGCTTCATGATCACCGCATCGGGAGTAAAACTGATCGAATACAACGCCCGCTTCGGAGATCCCGAAGCGATGAACATCCTCCCCCTTCTCCGAACCGATTTTATCGATGTCTGCCGGGCGATCATCGACGGCGCACTCGATCGCCTCGAGATAGTATTTGAAAAAAAGGCGACCGTGTGCAAGTATGTCGTCCCGATCGGTTACGGCCTTCCCGAGGACCGCTCCGAGGCCGCTTCCACATCGTCCCGGATCGAGATAGGCGCTGTGCGAGGGGCTCGGCTCTACTACTCGTCCATCGACCAGAGACCGGACGGGCTTTACATGACCTCGTCGCGGGCGATCGGTGTAGTCGGTATCGCCGAAAGCCTGGAAGAGGCGGAAAGGATCGCCGAAGGCGCCGTCTCCGCCATCCATGGTCGCGTGGACCACCGGCCCGACATCGGCACCGAGCCCCTCATACGGAAGAGGATTCAACACATGAAGACGATTAACAAAGAACCCATTCAATAGGAGAAGAACATGCATTTGAACGAAATAAAGAGAGTCCTGATCAGCGTAACGGACAAGAAAGGGATCGTCGAATTCGCCCAGGGATTGAGGACCTTCGGCGCGGAGATCCTCTCCACCGGCGGAACGGCTTCACAGCTGAGAAAAAGCGGGGTCCCGGTCACCGATGTGTCGGATTATACGGGATTTCCCGAGATGATGGATGGAAGGCTCAAAACCCTGCACCCGAAGATTCATGGCGGTCTTCTCGCGCTTCGGGACAACGAGTCGCACATGCAAGCCCTGCGGGAACATCAGATCGACCTGATCGACATGGTCGTCATCAACCTCTACCGTTTCGAGGATACCGTCGCCAAAGAGGGCTGCACGCTGGTGCACGCCATCGAAAATATCGATATCGGCGGCCCTACGATGCTTCGCGCGGCCTCCAAGAACTACCGCTTCGTTTCCGTCGTCACCGATCCGGAGGATTACCCGAAGATCATTGCGGAAATGACACAGACGGGGGGTAGGATTTCGGAAGCGACCAACTTCGAACTGGCGAAAAAGACCTTTCAGCTCACGGCCCGTTACGACGGCGCCATTTCCAACTACCTCGGTCTGCTCAGCGGCGAAAGCGCCGAAAAACGGGAATTCCCCGACACCTTCTCATTCCAGCTCGCCAAGGCGCAGGACCTCCGTTACGGGGAGAACCCCCATCAGAAGGCCGCCTTCTACCGGGAGAGAGATCCCGGGTTTTCGGCCCTCTCCAACGCACGGCAGATCCAGGGAAAAGAGCTCTCCTACAATAACATCATGGACAGCGACGCCGCCTGGCAGATCGTCTCCGACATCCCCCTGCCCGGGGTCGTCATCATCAAGCATGCCAATCCCTGCGGCGCAGCCACATCCGACGGCGATATGGCAGAAGCCTTTCGAAAAGCGATGGCCGGAGACCCAGTCTCGGCCTTTGGCGGTATTGTCGCCCTGAACCGCCCGGTGGATAAAAAAGCGGCGGAGGAATTGATCAAGACCTTCTTCGAGGTCATCATCGCCCCTGGTTTTGCCGCCGATGCCGCGGAACTCCTGGAAACGAAGAAGAATGTCCGGGTACTACAGATACCGGAGACTTGCACCATACGCTCGGCCGGCTATGATTTCCGGCGGGTCATGGGCGGCCTTCTCGTCCAGGACCGGGATAGGGAGGATTTCGATATCCGAAAGGCAAAGGTCGTCACCAAACGTCCCCCGACGGAGGCCGAATACCAGGCCCTTGATTTCGCCTGGCGCATCGTCAAACATGTCAAGTCAAACGCCATCGTCTACACGACGAAGGATCAGCTGGTCGGTGTCGGGGCCGGCCAGATGAGCCGCGTCGATTCGGTCAAGATCGCCAAGATGAAGGCCATCCTCCCGACCTCAGGGTGCGTCCTGGGATCGGATGCGTTTTTCCCCTTCCGGGACGGTCTGGACATGGCCGCCCAGGCGGGTATCACAGCGGTGATCGAGCCTGGCGGCTCGATCAAGGACGACGAGGTGATTCGGGCAGCAGACGAGCACGACATGGCCATGATCTTTACAGGAATCAGGCATTTTAAACATTAGTTAGAAGGAGTTAAGTAAATGCAAGAAAAGGCTACGGTTGTGGTTAGTGTGGTTATGGGGAGCGACTCGGATCTCCCGGTCATGGAGGAGGCAGTCAAGGTCCTGGCGGAATTTGCCGTTCCCTATGAGCTCTTTCTGACTTCCGCCCATCGGACCCCGGAACGGACGACGGTGTTTGCCCGCGGTGCAGCCAAACGGGGTGTCAAAATCATCATTGTCGGCGCCGGGGCCGCGGCGCATCTGGCCGGGGTCATTGCGTCGCAAAGTCTGCTTCCCGTGATCGGCGTCCCCATCGACGCCACATCGCTCCGGGGGCTGGACGCCCTCTTGGCCACGGTACAGATGCCGGGGGGGATCCCCGTGGCGACAATGGCCATCGGCAAGGCAGGAGCGAAGAATGCGGCCCTGTGCGCCGTCCGGATCCTCGCCCTGGAGGATGCCGGTCTCCTAAAGAAGCTCCAGTCTTACATTCGCAAGATGGCCAGCGACGTGGAACGGAAGCACGAAAACCTGAAATGACCATCCTTCTGAAAATCGATCCCCGGAACCCGGATAAAGAGACCCTCACGGAGACTTCAAGAATTCTCCGTGAGGGGGGAATTATCGCCTTCCCTACGGAAACTTTCTACGGCCTCGGCGTCGATGCGCGCCAGGAAGCGGCAGTGGAAAAGATCTTCCGGATCAAGGGGCGAAACATCCGGAACCCCGTCTCCGTCATCGTCGATAGTGAAGCGGAGGTGATCCCCCTTGTCGCGGCGATACCGGAAGCAGCAAGAGTCCTCATGAAAAATTTCTGGCCGGGACCTCTGACCCTGGTCTTTTGTGCCGCCCCTCCCGTTTCATCCCACCTCACCGGCGGCACAGGAAAGATCGGCATCCGGGTCTCCAGCCATACCGTTGCCCGGCTTCTCGCAAAGAGGCTCTCCGGGCCGCTTACCGCAACAAGCGCCAATCTCTCGGGAGGACAGGAGTGTTCGACTGCCGCAGACGTGATCCAACTATTCGGCGACCGTCTTGATGCGATCGTTGACGGGGGGCCGACGCCGGGCGGAATGGGCTCGACCATTCTCGATATCACCGTCCATCCGCCCTTGGTCCTCCGTACGGGAGCCGTTTCCCTGACTGAGATCCTTGAATCCCTCGGCATTCCCCCATGTTGATCGCCTGTATGTTTATAATATGAGCAATATCGATTGGTTATGCCTATTTTAGACGTCTACGGGACGCGGTCGGCCCCTGCCGGCATCACCACCGTCTTGATCGCCCCGGCCTGCTCCTGGCTAAAGACGATCATGAAGGGGATCTCGCCGTTCGGTGCGATTTTTTCATTGGAGACATCGCTCCCCTGGGGGGTGGAGAGCTCCCGCTGGATCTCGATCTCCGCAAGTGTGCTCAGTTCCGCATCGGTCAGGAGATTGCCGCAGTAGGCGATCTTCTCCCCGAGGATCACATCGAAAGCATCGGAAATCACCAGGCGGACCCGGATCCTCGCCTGGGGATAGGGCGACTGGTTTACGGCAACCCCCTCAATCACCCTGAGATTCCCCGCGAGGAGATTCGCCACGGAACGCTGACGGATGTCCCTGAGTCCGACCGGTTCCTGAACGGTCTCACGGTTTTTCATTTCCGTTCCGAGGAACTTTTCAACAGCGGGAACGCGACTGAGCCAGGGGGATGCCCATTTCAGGGTCTGGGTGCGGATCTCCGGAAAGTACCAGAGGGAGAGCCCTCCCACAACCAGGGCGATGAACACGATCAGAGCTGCAACCTTCAGAACCAGCCAACCCCACCTTCTCCGTACCGGTTCATCCTCCGTGAACTCCTCCTCCGACAGATCCTCCCACCCTGCATCCTGTTCGCCGAGGGAACCTTTCTCCATACCCGCCTCAACCCCGGCGATGGCCGGTTCTTTATCAAACGCGGACAGAACCCCTTTATCCACTTCCGTACTGAGGAACGGGGGGATTTCCGCCTTCTCGCCCGTCGCCGGAGGCAGAGGTTCTTCGGTAAGGGAAAAGCTGTCCTCTGAAATACGTCTGGCATCGCTGATCCTCACGGACGGTATTTCCGGCCCTTCAGCGGGAGCAGGAGACAGGGATTCACCGGCGGCGGACCGCTCCTGGAAAAAGACATGCTGGCAGCGGCTGCAGCGCACCCACACGCCATCTCCTTCGATCAGGGTATCTTCAAAACGGAACCGCGTGTCACACTTCCGACACTGAATAATCATAAACCCTCCTTCTCACGCAATGTCATGAAGCACACAGACATCCGGAAGAAAACGGAAATTTTCGTTAAAATCCAGTCCATATCCGACGACAAAACCGTCAGGAATGGTGAAGCCTACATAATCAGCATCGAAGGGGACCTGCCTCCTCTCCTTCTTGTCCAGGAAGGCGCATACCCGGAGAGAGGCCGGTTCTCTTTCACGGAGAACTTTAACCAGATAGGAAAGGGTAAGACCCGTATCGATAATATCCTCCACGATGAGGACATCGCGCCCCGCAATCGGTGTTTCCAGATCCTTCGTGATTCGGACCTTCCCTGAGCTCTGCGAGCTGCAGCCGTAGCTTGCCAGCCGGACAAAATCAACACGGCACGGGACATTTATCCCGCGGATCAGATCGGCCATGAAGATAAAGGCCCCCTTTAGAATGCCGACGAGGAGGAGTTCCCGCCCGTCATAATCCCGGGAGATCCGCCCGGCAAGCTCCCCGACCCGTCTGCTGATCACCTCTTTCGGAAAGAGGATTTCCGTTTTTATCTCCGTCACCCCTTCGACCTCCGGGAAAGATGTTGCCTTCACTGCGGCATCGGATCAAAAAGACGCGGTCCTGGAATGAACATCCAACATTCACACTAAACGACGCCGGCCCCCCTGTCAACGAAAATCAGAATCGCGAATCAGAAAAAGGATGGAGAGGATATCGAGGAACGTCATTGCAGGTCAAGTCCAAAGGTGATAGTAAAGTCAAGATAAGTGAGGGTCGAGACTTCGCAGTGGGTGAAGAGAAGGATTCGCCCCATCACCGCCCGCCGTTTCGTCTGATCGAAATACCGGGAAATCATAAAAGAGACTGTATAATGGCAGATATGACCCAATGCGATTCCGGCGAGATTTTCCTCGCCGTCGAGAAACCCAGTCGCTACACCGGCGGCGAGATAAACACCATCAAGAAGGAGGATTCGGCCTCCCTCCTCCACTTTGCCCTCGCCTTCCCCGACGCCTATGAAGTCGGCATGTCACACCTCGGCCTCCAGATTCTTTACTCCATTCTGAACAACCTGCCGGAGGTCGCCTGCGAACGCGTCTACGCCCCCTGGCCGGACATGGAAAAGGAGCTCCGGCAGCGCCGCCTGCCCCTTTGCTCCCTGGAGACGCAGAGGCCGCTGGCCGCATTCGACATCGTCGGCTTCTCCATCCAGTATGAGCTCTCCTACACGAATGTCCTGATGATGCTGGAACTGGGCGGCATACCTCTCCATCGCGAAGATCGGGGCGAGAGACATCCCCTGGTCATTGCAGGCGGCCCTTCCGCCTTCAACCCTGCTCCGCTGAGCTCATTCATCGACGCCTTCGTCATTGGAGAAGGGGAGGAGGCTGTCACCGAGATCGCCTCCTCGGTACTCGCAATCCGGAACCGGGGAGGAAAACGGCGGGACCGGATCGAGGCCCTGGCCGGAATCGCCGGCGTCTATGTCCCCGGCATCCATACTCGCGGTGAAAGAATCGCAAAACGGATCATCACTGATCTGGACGCCTGGCGCGTTCCTCTCTGCCCGATCGTCCCCCTGATGAAGACGATCCATGACCGGGTAACCCTTGAAATTGCGCGGGGCTGCACGCGGGGATGTCGCTTTTGCCAGGCGGGGATGGTCTGGCGTCCCGTCCGCGAACGGACGCCGGTGATACTCGAAGAGATGGCCGAGGCAATGCTCCGGGCGACAGGTCACGACGAGCTCTCCCTTCTTTCACTGAGTTCAGGCGATTACACCCTGATCGAACCATTGCTCAAGACGCTCATGGACCGGTATTACGCGCGGCGCGTCGCCCTGGCCCTCCCGTCGCTCCGCGTCGAAACCCTTACCCCGATGCTGATCGAAGAAATCCGTCGCGTCCGGAAGACGAGTTTCACTCTGGCCCCCGAGGCGGGAACGCAACGACTCCGTAATATCATTAACAAAGGGAATACGGAGGAAGAGCTCCTCACTACAACCGCCCGGGTCTTCACGGCAGGCTGGAGGGCGGTAAAACTCTACTTCATGCTTGGCCTGCCCGGCGAGCGGGAAGAGGACCTGGAGGGAATCGCCGACCTCGCCTACAAAACACTCCAGACAGCGCAGAACCGGGGTCAGGTGACGGTCAGTCTCTCGACCTTCGTTCCCAAGCCCCACACCCCCTTCCAGTGGCAGCGCCAGATCGGCATAGAGGAGACCTACTCCCGTCATGAGTTTTTTCGCCGTCGACTGAAGAACCGGAACATCAGCGTCAAGTGGCATGACGCCAGGATGAGCCTCCTTGAAGGGATAATCTCCCGGGGCGGCGAGGAGATCGGGACGCTTATCGAGACGGCTTTTCACCTCGGCTGTCGTTTTGACGGTTGGAGCGACCGCTTCCGCTTCGACCTCTGGGAAGAAGCGATCCGTCAAACAGGGATCGACCCGGAATCCTACCTCCGGGAGCGTCCCCTCACCGAAGCCTTTCCCTGGGAGAGGATCGAAAGCGGCCTCACCCGGGAATTCCTTTTTTCAGAGGCAATCAAGGCTGAAAAGGGGGAACCCACGCCGGACTGCAGGACCGGTGCATGCAGCAACTGCGGCGTATGCGATCACCGGACCATCCACAACGTCATTGCCCCTGCCGATGCTCCCGTCGGGACGTTCGTCATCAGACATGCAGGCCGGGGAAACGAGGGTGGGCTGGAAAAGTCTCTCCGAATCCGCTTCACGAAACTGGGTCCGGCGCGATTCCTGTCCCACCTTGAGCTTTCCACGGCCCTTAGCCGGGCGCTGAGCCTGACTGGAATCACCTTCGTCTATTCCCAGGGCTATCACCCCCACCCGAAGATCTCTTTTGCCGGCGCCACGTCAGTCGGGATGGAGAGCCGGGGCGAATTTGTGGACCTCCGGATTCACGATCCCCACGAGGATCTTGGCCTCCTGACCGCCAGGATCAACGCCGTCCTGCCTGCGGGCGTAACCATCGCTACGATGCGTGAGCTAAACCCGCGCGCCTTCTCTCTGGCCGAACTGGTCGTGGGATTCACAT
Organism: Syntrophus sp. (in: bacteria); assembly: GCA_013824905.1. Lineage (GTDB taxonomy): Bacteria > Desulfobacterota > Syntrophia > Syntrophales > UBA5619 > JAKAFS01. The sequence continues at coordinate 10,896 of PNOO01000027.1, forward strand.
ATGACCTTATTCTGCCGGGTGATGAAGACGATGGAGAACTGGACCGGATCGAGGCGAAGATCGGTGCATTTCTTCGCACAGAGAAATTTTGCGTCACCCGGAAAACGAACCAAAAATCGGTCATCAAGGAGATTCGATCCTTCGTAACCGACCTTGCCCTGGAGCGCACGGGACGGCGGATCCTTCTTTCTGCCCGTTTCGGTCCCGAAGGGACGGTCCGGCCCGCCGAGGTACTGACCGGCGTTCTTGACCTTTCCCAGGAGGCCGTCCACAGAATACGGATCGTGAAAAGCGGTACGCTCCTTGCCGATTTTGCAGACAGGGCCGACCAGCAAATTTTTTTCCAGGAATAGTCATAAATTCTATTGACAAACAGGACCCATTTTCGTTATGGTGCAAAGTCAAAAAATTTTAGAGGGATATAAGCCATGTATGCGGTAATAAAAACGGGCGGTAAGCAGCACAAGGTCTCCGAAGGAGACGTGATAGCCATAGAAAAGATCGAGGGCGACAAGGGCGACGCCATTGTTTTCGATCAGGTTCTGATGGTCGAGAAGGACGGTGACATTCGCATCGGAAGACCTGTGGTCGAAGGGGTGAAAGTGACGGGCGAAATCCTGGCCCAGAAAAAGGGCGACAAGCTCATCGTCTTCAAGATGAAAAAGCGTAAGGGTTTTCACAAAAAGAACGGACACCGCCAGCAGTTGACGAGCATGCGGATCAAGGAAATATCCATTTAAGCGGAGGGCATTATGGCACATAAGAAGGGACAGGGAAGCTCCCGGAATGGAAGAGACAGCAACTCGCAGCGGCGGGGCGTAAAGGTTTACGGCGGTCAGAAGATCCACGCCGGCTCCATCATCGTCCGTCAGGTCGGAACCGTATTTCATCCCGGCGTCAACGTCGGTTTGGGTAAGGATTATACCATCTATTCAAGGATCGATGGAACCGTGAAGTTCGAGAGACTCGACAAGAAGCGGAAGAAGGTCAGCGTCTACGCCGCAGCGTAGGCATCTTTTCCTGTCACGGAGGAACTAGGAACCATGGGAGAGAATGGACGTGAAACCGGGGTTGTCAAGTGGTTTAACGACAAAAAGGGGTACGGCTTCATCTCCAGGGACTCGGGAGAGGATGTGTTTGTTCATCACAGCGCAATCGTTGCGGAGGGATTCCGCAGTCTGGCCGAAGGTGATCGTGTTGAGTTTGCGATAACACAGGAAAATAAAGGCCAGGCCGCCGTCGACGTGCGCAAGATTTAGCGTACCCAAGCCCACGGGGACGGAACAATCATCCCCTATCGGTACCTTTACACAGAACGTCACTTCATGATGAGAAGGCAGCTGTATTCGCCGCTGACGGCTGTCTGTTTTTTCGATTGAAAAGGGAAATGGCGTCTTTGCTCACTCCCTCCGCGGCAGCCCGATCCAGGTGTCCTCCCCCCACCCTTCCGTAGATAAAGGCACAAGAAAACAGCATGAAATTCATCGACGAGGCAAAGATCTATGTCAAAGCCGGCGACGGCGGCCGCGGTTGCGTCAGCTTCCGGCGGGAGAAGTTCGTGCCGCGTGGAGGACCGGACGGCGGCGACGGAGGCCATGGAGGAGATGTGGTTATCCGCGCCTCCCTGAGCCGGCGAACCCTCCTTGACTTCAAGTTTCGCCAGCATCACCTGGCTAAACACGGCAGTCACGGCGAGGGAAGCAAACGGACCGGCAAAGACTCGGACAACGTGGAGATCGTCGTTCCGGTAGGAACGGTCATCCGCGATGCAGAGACAGGGGAACTCCTCGCCGATCTTACCGCCGACGGCGCCGTCTTTGTCGTCGCAAAAGGCGGCATGGGCGGCCGGGGAAACGCGAGATTCGCCACTGCCACGCGTCAGGTCCCCCGTTTCGCCCAGCCCGGTATCCCGGGTGAGGAAAGGTGGATCACGCTGGAGCTCAAGCTTCTGGCTGATGTGGGAATCATCGGTTTGCCGAACGTCGGCAAATCGACCTTCATCTCACGGGTGTCGGCCGCCCGCCCCAAGATCGCAGATTACCCCTTCACGACGCTCGTCCCTCATTTGGGCGTCGTCCAGTACGGGGATAATGAATCGTTCGTGATCGCCGACATCCCGGGACTGATCGAGGGGGCGCACGAAGGGCTGGGGATGGGCATGCAGTTCCTCCGCCATGTCGAGAGGACCTCCGTCCTGCTCCACATCATCGATGTCTCTGATGAAGCCTCTCAGGGCGCCTGGCACGACTTCGAAATGATCAACCGCGAACTGGAGCTCTTCAGTCCCGCAATGCTGAAAAAACGGCAGGTCGTGGCGATCGGCAAGCTCGACCTCACCACCACCCGGGAGAGAGTGAAAAAAGAAATTGACACCTTTGCACGAAAGGGGATAAAAATATTCGCCTTTTCTGCAGCGACTGGGGAAGGCGTTCCGGAAGTGCTCCGGGAACTCATCACGCTGATCCCCCCGCATCTAACACCGGCGGCTGACGGAAGCGGGGTGTCGCCGGAGGAATTTCCATCATGACACGAAAAGAGACGCTTGCCAATGTCCGGAAGATCCTCGTCAAGGTCGGAAGCGCCGTCCTGACGGGGGAAGACGGTCTTGACCTCAACATCATCGAACAGCTCGTCGCCGACATCGCCGCCCTCCGGGAACGGGATTATCAGATCGTCCTGGTCAGTTCCGGGGCCATCGCCTCCGGGAAGCACCGGTTGGGGATTCCCGGTAAACTAAAGAACATTCCCCAGAAGCAGGCGGCCGCGGCGGTCGGCCAGGGCCGTCTGATGCGGGTCTACTCGAACGCTTTCGGTAAACACGGCCTCTTTGTCGGTCAAGTCCTCCTTACGATGAGCGACATCACAGACCGAAAACGCTTTCTGAACATCCGCAACACCCTCTTCACCTTGCTGGAGTGGGGCGTGATCACGATCATCAACGAAAACGACACCGTAGCCGTCGACGAAATCAAGTTCGGCGACAACGACCATCTGGCTGCAATGGTCGCGAACGTTATCGAGGCCCATCTCGTCATCAACCTGACGAGCACCGAGGGGCTCTACGACCATAATCCGGCCGACTCCAAAAAGGCAAAGCTCATCCCTCTCGTCACGGAAATCACCCCGGAGATCGAGGCCGCAGCCACCGATGAGGGCACGCCGGTCGGGATGGGCGGGATGAAGAGCAAGGTCCTGGCCGCCAAGAAGGTCACCGCCTTCGGCATTCCTTACATCATCGGCCCCGGCCGCCGGCAGGGGGTCCTTCAGGAGATTATGGACGGGAAGGAGACAGGTACCCTTTTCCTCCCGATGTCGGACCATCTGAACAGCCGCAAATACTGGATCGCCTTCACCCTGAGGGCGAGAGGGCGCCTCTTCATCGACGAAGGGGCGACAGCCGCCATCGTCGCAGACGGCAAGAGCCTCCTCCCCTCCGGAGTGACGCAGGTCGAGGGAGATTTCGTCTCCGGTGATCCGGTGACGTGCGTGGACCCATCAGGGAATCCGATCGCCAAAGGGCTCGTCAATTACAGCGCCGAAGAGATCAGGAAGATCATGGGGCTCAAGACGGGGAAGATCGAACAGATCCTGGGATACAAGGACTACGATGAGGTCATCCACCGGGACAACCTGGCCGTCACGATCCAACCGGACGGCAAGTCAAAAACCTGAAGCCGCATGAATTCAAGGCTGATCGGGCCTCCTCCTTTTTTTAAAGCAATTCTAATTTGACAGACTGGCTGCCTTGGATTATTGTCTCCGCGCATGCCCTAAAGGCACCGCGATCGAAAAAACACCCGAATCTTATGGGAAGATGATTCAAGAACCCTATGCAGGATGACGTATTCTACGCCGTCTCTAAGGCCCGGCTCACCGTTACGACAGGGCTCAAGGGATACCTCTGCGCCGGCCCACACCGATACATCCTGGTCATCTTTCTGGCGCTTGCCTTGTTTGCACCGGATGCAGGGCTTGCCGGAGAGTCCCTTTCCATCGGAGGACCCAAGACATCAAAACCTATCCTGTCTTGGGATACGGAAGCCGGCAAGAGCTACCTCATCCCCGCCCTTGAGATCCCGACTTTCATCTTCCTGCTGAACGGTTTGGACCGTCTCGTCTATTTTGATGAGATAGAGGGAGGGGAAAAAGAGTACAACTCAACCCTCTCCACCACTTGGGAACATCTCGTCCACGGCCGCTGGGGGATCGATCAGGACAACTTTTTCATGAACCAGTTCCTCCACCCTTATCAAGGGGTCATCTTCCATGGAATTGCCCGTTCGAACGGCCTGAGCTACTGGGAGTCGTCCGCCTATACGCTTGCAGGCAGTTTTCTGTGGGAACTCGCCGGGGAGACCACGCCTCCTTCCGTCAATGACCTGATCGCCAGCGGCATCGGCGGCAGCTTTTTCGGGGAGCCGCTCTTCAGGATGGCCAACCTGCTGCTCGAAAGCGACGGCGGCAAACCCGGCTTCTGGCATGAACTGGGCGCGGCGTTGCTTTCGCCTCCCGTCGGTTTCAACCGTCTCGTCTTCGGCGAGCGCTCCAAATCCCTGTTTCCAAGCCATGATCCAGCGACCTTCCTGCGCCTGAGGATCGGAGTGAACCTGAACACCAACCGGGACAACGATCGCAAGTTTGGCGCCGTCAACTCGAGTCAAGTCACTGCAGATGGCATCATGGACTACGGTCTCCCCGGCAAACCCGGCTCTCGCTACACGCGCCCCTTCGACTACTTCCACTTTGCTTTCAGCGCCATCGACAGGGGTGAAAAACCTATTGAGAACGTCATGATCCACGGCCTCCTCTGGGGAAACACGCATGAGGCGGGCAACTCTTATCGCAGTGTGTGGGGCCTTTACGGCGGCTACGACTATCTGTCGCCGGACGTCTTTCGCGTATCGAGCACTTCCGTCTCTTTCGGCACGACGTTCCAGTGGTGGCTTGTGAGAGAGGTGGCGCTGCAGGGATCGGTCCTGGGCGGCATCGGATACGCCGCAGCCGGTTCCATCGCAGGGCCGGGCGAGCGCGACTACCACTACGGCGTCACACCGCAGGGGCTCCTCGCACTCCGTCTCATCTTCGGCGACAGGGCCATGCTCGACTTGACAGGTCATGAGTTTTATGTGAGCAGCATGGGCGCCACCGAGTCGGGAACGGAAAACATCGTCCGGCTGAACGCTGGGCTTACCGTTCGCATCTACGACCGCCACGCCCTGGGGGTCCGTTACATCGTCTCCAACCGGGACATGAACTATTCCAACCTCGCCGAAAGACACCAGACGATGGGAACCTACAGCCTCTTCTACACTTTCCTGTCCGACACGAAGTTCGGCGCCGTCGAATGGCGCGAAAAAAACGCAAAATGAACGACTGAACGGAAAAATACATACCGCTTTGAGCCGGGATGATTCATCGCATGGCCTGGAATCAAATCCTATGGTTTGTTTTGAGGCGAGGCAAAGTGAAGGATGTGCTCAGGAAGGACGCGTTCTTGCCTGTCGAAGGCGACCCCTTCCCTCTCCAGGAGCGCCCTTTTCATCGGGAGGCCGCCGCCGAAACCGCCG
>PNOO01000028.1 GCA_013824905.1 Syntrophus sp. (in: bacteria)
ATTCCTGAACCTGATCTGGTTCTGCTGGCTTTCCACACCGGTGCGGAAAGTGGGCATGAAGATCGAAATGCACAAGCCCCGATGTTCCCCCATCAATGTCTTTAATTCATCCTGTGATAATGCATTCATTGGGCCATCTCCCTTCTTGTGGTTAAACCCTCCTTGCAAGGGTGTGGGGAAGATTATCCGGATGATGACTAAATGGACCGAACGGACCCCGTTATCGGGGGCAATCGGTAAGATCATGATCCCGTCCGGCGCTTAAAGATATAAAATCCCCGATAGCAAAGCAAATCATTTCTTGCGGACGTCTAAGATAAGTGGTACGGATTTTCCTCCTCCCTGCTTTGTCGTTTTCCTTTGCAGGAGAAGGAGATTGTGATAGAAAGCATCGCTTTAAAGTATTCATCTTAAGGTTGTAAAGACATTGACGAGACCATCCGGATTGAAAAATATCAACGGGAGAGCAAACCGCAAGCTCTTACCGGTAGGCGTGGATAGAGGGCGCAACAAAAAACGGATATCTTCCTTACCGAAAAGACCAAACCCGGTGTTGGGGGGCTTCACAGGCGGCAAGTATCTCGGCAGGGGACCCTGGGAAAAGGTGTCCGTTGTGCAATGGGACGACTGGAAATGGCAGTTCCAGAATCGGGTTCGCTCCCCTCTGCAGCTTGCCGCCATCATGAACGAGCCTGCCCTGTCTTCCAAACGGTACAGGTCTGTCGTCAGAGCCTATCCTATGGCGGTCACGCCTTATTATCTCTCCCTCCTCTATTCGGTAGGAGAAAGCGATCCCCTTCGTAGGCAATGTTTTCCCGATTTTCGGGAGCTGGATGACTCTCTGGGAGGCGCCGACGATCCTCTCGATGAGGAGATGGCAATGCCGGTTCCGGGGTTGATCCACCGCTACCCCGACCGGTGTCTGGCAATTGTCAACAGCATCTGCGCCGTCAACTGCCGGCATTGCAACCGCAAGCGGATGTGGCGCGGTAAAAAAAAATCCCCGGGGACGCGGGAATGGCTGCAGACGATGGCGGCCCATGTGGCCCGTACGCCCACCCTGCGGGAGGTGATCATTTCCGGAGGCGATCCACTCCTCCTTTCTGAAAGCCTGCTAAACTGGTTCTTAGGAACCCTCAGGGCGATTCCCCATGTGGAGGTTATCCGCATCGGAAGCCGGGCGCCGGTTACCCTGCCGATGCGCATTACGCCCGAGCTCTGTAAGATGCTGAAGCGGCACAGACCCCTTTGGTTCAATACACAGTTCAATCATGTCAGAGAGATTACGCCGGAATCCGCGCGGGCATGCGAGATGCTGCTGATGGCCGGCATCCCGGTGTCCAATCAATCGGTCCTGCTCAAGGGAATCAACGATGATTATGGGACGATGCGGGATCTTCTCTACGGCCTGGAGCGGATTTCGGTCAGGCCTTACTACCTTTTTCAGTGCGATCCGGTTCGCGGTGTGAACCATTTCCGGCCTGAGGTGTTTCGGGGTATGGAAATCATGGATAAGCTCTGGCACAACATCTCCGGGCTCTGCCTCCCCCGCTACGTATTGGATAGCCCGGGCGGGAGGGGTAAGATTTCCCTCCAGCCTTTTTCCCTCCTGCCCGAGAGAACCCCATCGGGAGCAACATTGTTTTGACAAGTTAAAACAGATGGTTTAGAAAATATCGGAAGATGAACAGGGAGATTCCTCCGCCCCAAGAGGCGTAGGAATAGGAAAACGTTGTCACGAGGCGTTTTAGCAAATAGGAGAAGGGAAGAATATGTACACAGCCAGCGACTTGAGAAAAGGACTGAGAATCAAGATCGATAACGATCCATATATCATTACGGAATTCAACTTTGTTAAACCGGGTAAAGGACAGGCACTTTACCGCTGCAAGCTCAAGAATATGGTCAATGGAAACCAGTTTGAGCGAACTTTCCGTTCCGTCGATAATTTTGAAACGGCCGACTTACAGGAGAAAAAGATGCAGTACCTCTATCAGGAGGAGGGAAAGTACTGCTTCATGGACAACCAAAGTTACGAACAGGTCTTCCTTGCCGAGGAACAGGTCGGCGATGCGAAAAATTTTCTACTCGACAACATTGAGGTGGAAATCCTCTTCTTCGAGGACCGGCCGCTGGGGATCAGTCTGCCCAATTTCATCGATGTCACGGTGATCAAAGCCGATCCCTGGGCCAAAGGGGATTCCGTATCGGGAAATACCAAGCCGGTCACCGTTCAGACGGGATACCAGGTTCAGGTGCCCCCTTTCATCGAGGAGGGAGAAAAGATCCGGATAGATACCCGTAGCGGAGAGTATCTGACGCGGGTCAAGGGATGATTCTTTAATTTGGAGAGAGTCGTGGACGACGACTGGAGACTGCCCTGCAAAGCGGATGTCTTGAGGCTTCGGGCAGCCATGAACCGGGCGATCCGTCGGTTCTTCCTGGATCGGGATTTTCTCGAAATCGAAACGCCCATACGGATTCCTGCGCCGGCGCCGGAATCCCATATCGAACCCGTCACCTCGGGCGAATGGTGTCTCCAGACCTCCCCGGAACTCTGCATGAAGAGACTCCTGGCGGCGGGTTATCCTAAAATCTTCCAGATATGCAAATGTTTCCGCGCCGGGGAGCGGGGCGCTCATCATCTGCCGGAATTCACCATGGTTGAATGGTATCGCGCGGGAACCGATTACCTGACCTTGATGGACGACTGCGAGATCCTGATCGCCCGCATTGCCGAGGAACTCGGTCTGGGCGACACCGCGTACTGGCACGGAAGGAGGATCTGTTTGACGCCTCCCTGGGAGAGGATCACCGTTCGGGAGGCATTCGCCCGTTATGCCGGTCTCAGCCTCGAAGAGGTCCTGATGAGGGACCGCTTTGACGAGATCATGGTCTGTGCAATCGAGCCCCATCTCGGCATGGAACGACCCGTTTTCCTCTATGAATATCCTGCGACGTTGGGCGCTCTGGCACGGGTGAAGGCAGAAAATCAAGAGGTCGCTGAGCGTTTCGAACTGTATATCGCCGGTCTGGAACTGGCCAATGCCTTTTCCGAACTGACAGATCCGGTGGAGCAGAGACGGAGATTTGAGGAGGCCTCCCGTAACCTGCGTCTGAAAAAGTGTCCCACCTATCCCCTGCCGGAGCGCTTTCTTGCGTCCCTTTCCCGAATGCCTCCCTCCGCAGGCATTGCCCTTGGCATGGACCGTCTGGCGATGATCCTTGCCGATCAAATAACAATCGATGCCGTGGTTGCTTTTACGCCGGAATCCCTGTGATCTTTTGTCAGAGACGTGACGATGGGGGCATCGGTCCTTGACAGCCCCTGCCTTTTCCATTATATGTGTTCGCCGTCTATTATATTTTGTGTATAAGGAGATTGAACGTGAAAGAAACTTCGACAGTGGCCGAGATGACCTTAGGGGGAAATTTCCATGGCAGCCTTTTCGACATGGTGGTTCATGCTGGGTTCGTCGTCCAGCTGGTTCTGCTGCTCCTGCTGATCTTTTCCGTCGTCTCGTGGGCCATTATCCTGATGAAATACTTCAATATACGGAAGGTCAAGAAAGAGAACGAATTCTTCCTGGGTTCCTACATGAAGAGCTCGAAACTGTCGGAAATGTTCCTCGAGGCGAAGAAGTACCGGAATTCGACGCTGGCGGAAGTGTTTCGAACCGGGTATACGGAGCTTACGAAACTCACCAAGACGGTGCGGGGGAATCCCTCGGGGAGGGAAGCTCAGGAATCGGGCAGCCAGGCGCTCGAGATCGCCGGCATCGACAATGTGGAACGGGCGATGAACAGGGCCTGCGGGGAGCAGACAACCAAACTGGAAGCGGCCCTCGGGTTCCTGGCAACCACGGGAAGCGCCAGCCCCTTTATCGGCCTATTCGGCACCGTCTGGGGGATCATGGATACCTTCAAAGGGATCGGCGCCCGCGGGTCAGCGACCCTCGCCGTCGTGGCGCCGGGGATCTCGGAAGCGCTGATTGCAACAGCGGCGGGCCTTGCTGCCGCCATCCCGGCCGTTGTCGCGTACAACTACTATTTGAACGGGATAAAGACGATGATCCTCGATATGGACAATTTCACCTCGGAACTGCTCAACATCATCGAACGGTACTACGTCAAGAAGTGAGGGGTCATGAAATACACAAGGCGTAGAAACCATTCCGACAACCGGCTGATGGCCGAGATCAATGTCACCCCTCTTGTCGACGTGATGCTGGTGTTGCTGATCATCTTCATGGTGACCGCGCCGATGCTGCAGATGGGAATCGATGTCAACCTCCCCCGTGTGAAGGCAAAAAGCGTGGATGTCGCGGAGGAGAAACTGGTGCTGACCATCAACGGCGCGAAAGAGATCTTCCTCAATAAAACGAGGATGTCGATTATGGATCTCGGTATCAAGCTGGAACATATCTTTGCGTCTCGAATCGAGCGCGAGGTCTATTTACGAGCGGACAGGAACGTTCCGTACGGATTCGTTGTCGAGGTGATGGCCGAAGTGAGAAAGGCGGGCGTTGATAAGCTGGGGATGATTACCGAGCCGCCCGAGGAAAAAAGGTGATGTCTGAAAGGCCCGACGCGCACAGGCAAGACGGTTTCCGTCTGAATGGCATGATTTTTATTTCCCTCTTTTTCCATGTTGTGATTCTCTCCCTTCTCTTTTTTTCCCCTTCATTTCCTTCGCCGAAACGGACCTTCGGGCCTGTGTATAGCGTCTCCCTGGTCAGTCTTCCCCGAAATGTCCTGGCACAGAAAAGCGTTTCGGCTGTAGACAAGGAGCTCTTGACGGCCAACCGTCCCGAGACGGTCCTGAAAAAGCAACTGGCGCCGTCACCGGAAGTCCCCATCCGCAGCCTGGAAACCCGGAAGAAACAAGATCCGACCCTCGATAAAGCGATGGAGGAAATCCGAAAAAAGGCGGGCGCGACCTCTACGTCCAAGCTACCCCAGGCTAAAGGCGTTCCGGAGAAGACCGAGAAGGCGGAAAAGGCTGAGATTGCAACTGGTTTTGCTTCTCAACCCGGGACCGCGGAGATGGATGCGCAGATGCGTGCATACTATGCGATGATCTGGTTGCGGATCAAGGGGAAGTGGGCGCTTCCCCAAGGCATCCTTCCCGGCGATGTGCTTGAAACGGTGATCGATATGACCATCTTGCGTAACGGAGCGGTGGTTCAGGTTAATTATGAAAAACGGTCGGGCAACCGCTATTTTGATGAATCCGCCATGAAAGCCATCCAGAAGGCGAGCCCTTTGCCGCCTCTGCCGGCGTGGATTGGGTCAAACAGTCTGGAAGTTGGGATCCGCTTTCATTCGTCGGAATTAAAGTCGTAATCCGCTGATATGAGGAAAGGGAGGTTGGCATGCGGCATGTGGTTCGTCTGGCAATTTCAAGTATCTTCCTGCTCTTGCTGTTTCACAACAGCCCGGTGTACGGGAAGGTATATATCGACATCGATTCTCCCTCATTTCAAAAGTTTCCCATTGCGATCACCGAGTTTAAATCCCTGCGGCCCGGAGCCGAAACGGGCGATTTTCCCGTCTGGTTCGCCGACACCCTCTCTCGGAATCTGCTGATCACAGGTTACTTCAATGTCATCGACAGGAGGGCCTTTCTGGAAGACCCAAGCCGGGCGGGAATCACGGGGGAAGGGACCCGTTTCGCAGACTGGACGACAATCGGCGCCGAATATCTCATCAAGGGCGGATTTCAGGCGGACGGCCGTCAACTCATCGCGGAGTTCCGCCTGTTTGATGTTATGAAAGGGGAACTGATCGTTGGGAAGAGGTATACGGGGACGACCGATGACAAAAACCGCATCGTCTTGCAGTTCGCAAACGAGGTCCTCCAGGCCCTCACGGGTGAGGCAGGTCTGTTCGACACCCGGATTGCCTTTGTCAAGAAAAATATCTCCGCCGCGGATCTTTATACGAGCAATTTCGATGGTTCCGACCTCCGCCGAATCACAAGCTACAACTCACTGACCCTCGCGCCGCGCTGGTCTCCCGACGGCCGGCAGCTGGCCTTCACCTCTTACAAGGACGGTAAACCCGACATCTACCTTAGGGATTTGGTAACTGAAAAGACAGAGAAAATCACCTCTTATCCGGGGCTCAATCTCCCCGGCTCCTGGTCCCGCGACGGTACGAGGCTTTTGGTAACGTTGAGCCGGGATGGAAATCAGGAGATCTATGACATGACCGTGGGAAACAGGCTTCTTCAGCGCCTGACCCGTGAATTTTCCATCGATGTATCTCCCGTCCGCTCCCCTGATGAAAAGCGAATTGCCTTCGTCTCGAACCGTAACGGCTCTCCGCAGATTTATATTATGGATGCCGATGGAGGCAACGTGCGGCGGTTGACCTTTGAGGGAAATTACAACACTTCACCTGCCTGGTCGCCTAAGGGGAAGATGATCGCTTACGAGGGGTCTATTGATGGCCGCTTTCAGATTTTCGTCATCAATGAGGAGGGCGGCGCCCCACAGCAACTGACCTTTGCGGGAGGCGATCACGAATCTCCCGCCTGGTCGCCGGATGGAAGGTATCTGGCTTATAGCGTAAGGGGGTATGGCCGAAGCAGGATCGAGATCATGAATTCGAACGGCCAGAATTCCCGGGTGCTGCATGAGGGGAATGACGGCTGTCTGAGTCCCTTCTGGTCTCCGCATCTGCGCTGATACAATCAGTGATTATTCTCACATATTACAGACAGATTTGAAAAAATTCCCATTTTTTGGTTGATTTTTGTCGGCAGTAGTGGTTAATATTCGCTCAGTCACTTATTGAGCCATCAAACAGATTGATCCAAGAAAGGAGAATGATAATGAAAAGAAACATGTTTTGGGTAGGGCTGATCGCCCTGGTTTTATGTCTCTCCGTCACATTTCTCACTGGTTGCGCCAAGAAAGCGGCGGTGAAATCGGACACGGCGACTACCCAGGAACAAAAAGCGGTTACAAAGGCCCCTTCGACGGACGATCAGGCGGCCGCTGCCGCCGCCAGGGAAAAGGCGCTTCGTGAGCAGGCGTTGAGGGAACAGGCCGAGAAGGAAGCCGCGGCGAAGGCGGCAAAGGAAGCAGCCGAAAAAGCCAAGAAAGAAGCGGCGGAGAAGGCAAAGGCGATTTTGAAAGAACTCCAGATCCCGGATATCCATTTTGATTATGACAAATACAACCTTAAACCGGAGGCCCAGGCGATCCTGAAAGCGGGCGCACCGGCGTATCTGAAGTATAGTGGGTATAAGCTTGTTGTGGAAGGTCACTGCGACGAGCGGGGAACTGTGGAATACAACCTGGCACTCGGCCAGAAGCGTGCGGATGAAGCCGCCAAATACCTCGCCGACCTGGGCATCCAGAAGGAAAGAATCAAGACGATCAGCTACGGTAAGGAAATGCCTCTGGATAAGGAAAGTAACGAAGCTGCCTGGGCAAAAAACAGAAGGGCCCATTTCGTCATCTTCCCGCCGGTGAAGTGATGTTCTCCTGATTTTAGGGATAGGGACGGCTCAGCCGGAAACCCATCGCCGGCTCACGGTGGCAGGTAAGGCGGGTGAAGTCCCGTCTGTTATGGAAGTGTAGAAGTGTGGATCATCGGGGCTTGGTCTATCTGAAAGAGGTAAGTGTCCTGTGAGCCCCGTCGATGTGCCGGGCTCACAGGATCCTTATTCGATAGCGAAAAGCGTGCAGGGCGGCTTATAGCCGCAGAAGGAAGGGTATTGCAAAGATATCTGTCCATCTTGGTATTCCTTGTCATCCTGTCCGTGGCCGGATGTGCCACGACGGATGATTTACGGCGGCTTCGCGGCGATCTGAACCAGCAGATTCAGCTTACCAACGATAAGATTGCCGGCGTCGAGCTGGGATCGGCCAACGTAAAGGGTGAAATGACCGATCTCCGCAGGGATATTGAAAAGACCAGCGAAAAAACCTCCGAGGCATTCAAATCGCTCCGCAGCGGTCAGGCGGACGGCCGGGTCGATATGACCGAGATCAGGGACCAGATCCAGCAGATTAGAGGAACCATCGATGGTCTCAGAAGGGATCTTTCCGCCATTTCTGCCCGGGTGGGCAAGCGGGAGGAGGAGGATAAAGCCTTCCGGGAAAAGCTGGACAGCTTAACGTTCAAGATCAATTTCATCGAGAATTTCCTCGGGATCGGCAAGAAGGAGGAACAAGCGGACGCCGCAGGGGAAAAGAACGGAAAACTGCCGGCGGCCCCGCCGAAGGATACGGCCGGTAAGGTCAAAACGGACAAGGAATCCCTTTACACGGCGGCCTATGAGCTTTTCCGGGAGGCGAAGTACGAGAAGTCGAGGGAAGGGTTCGAAAATTTCCTTAGGCAGTACCCAGATACGGAATTTTCCGATAACGCCCAGTTTTGGATCGGCGAATGTTACTACTTCGAGAAAAAATATGAAAAGGCGATCATCGAATACGAAAAGGTCACCAAGAACTTCCCAGATGGCAACAAGGTTCCTTACGCCCTTCTGAAACAGGGGCTCTCCTTCCTGAAATTAGGGGATAAGGCGAGCGCCAAACTCCTCCTGCAGCAAGTGATCAAGGATTTCCCCAATACAAGTCAAGCGCGGATTGCACGGGCGAAACTCCTCGAAATCAAATAAAACGAAGGCGCTGTTTATTAATCGAGCGGGAGAGGGGTGATCCCCTCAGGGACAGGCAGGGCGAATGACTCACCGTCATTGTCCAGACGGACATCCGTGTAACGAACCGCCAACGACATGCCCTCCTTGGCAATCGTCAACCGCTGGGGTAGGAAACCTTCTCCCGTACGGGCATGCTCTGCAAAGTCGGCAGAATATGCGATACTCCCCCCTTTTGTAAATGTCCGAATCCGGCGGAGGAGATTCCCTGCCGGGTCGATCCAGACAGAGCGTATTTCCCTCCCATCTCTGTATTGATCGACGCGGTACATGCCGTCCTCCCATTCCCCCCGCCAGGAAGAAACCGTCTCTTCCGTTTCCGGTAAGCGGCCCATCAGGAGTGAGACAATCTCTGACGCCGGCAGGGCCAGAGGGAAGAATCGGGAGAGATTCCCCTCAGTGGCCCGGTCTGCGTAGAAGGCCTCCTTTCCTGGGAGAAAGACGCGGATTTCGCCTGCGTCGATCGAGAGGAAGAAATCGGGAGGGCCAAACAGAGGAATCGATTCCAGCCGGAGATGCGCCGGTCTTCTTATCATCAGTGCAGCCTTTAGGAGGTGTCGCTCGCCCCGACTGTTTATTTCCATCCGAGCGGTCACCGTGATTGTCCGACCGCCTGGATCGGACGATGCAAGCGCCTTGAGGGCGGCCTCTGGAGAGAAATATTCACTTTCGGATAGGGGGACTCTCCTGCCGGCGCAACCGGTAAGGAGGGAACCGAGGGCCATGATCAGAAGCAGCAGCAGGATTCCATGCCGAAAGCCCCGCTTTGCAGAAGTTTTTTTATATGTCTTTAAAAGTCGCATTTCTCAACAGGCCCGCATCGCCGGAAGAAGGCTTTCAATGATATGGCCATCGGGGAAGCTCAGGGGAGCTTCTCCTCAAGCAGGTCATCCAGCTTCTTCTTCAGAAGTTCATTCTCAGGGTTGAACTGAATGGCGCGTCTATAGGCATCGAGGGCCTCCCGGATCTTTCCCGCGCGGACATAGGCATCACCGAGGTGATCAAAGACAGCGGCGTCTTCGGGCAGGGCCTCTGAGGCCTCCTTAAGGTACCGGATGGCCTCATCCAGCCTGTTTTTTCTGAAGTAGAGCCATCCCAGCGAATCGGTCATGTAGCCGTTTCCCGGTTTCAACTGGAGGGCCTTTTTGATCATCGCCTCCGCTTCGTCGAGATGAATCCCCCGATCCGCGTACATGTAACCGATGAAGTTGAGGGTTTCCGCATGATCCGGATCGAGCTTCAGGACCGTTCGCATCGCGGAGATGCTCTCCTCAAAACGGCCGGCCTTTTCGTAGAGAACGCCTAAGCTGTAATGGAGATCGACGCTGTTCGGAATGGTCATTAGTCCCTCCCGGAGGATCTCTTCGGCTTCCGG
Source organism: Syntrophus sp. (in: bacteria) (assembly GCA_013824905.1). Classification (GTDB taxonomy): domain Bacteria; phylum Desulfobacterota; class Syntrophia; order Syntrophales; family UBA5619; genus JAKAFS01. Next base: position 10,050 of record PNOO01000028.1, read on the forward strand.
GAATCTTTTATCCTCTTCATAAAGGGAGGCGATATAGGCGTAAAGCCCAGGGGCGTCCCTCTTCTTTTGGATGGCCTTGCGCAGCGAATCGACGGCCTCGTTTACCTGCTGCTGTTTCTTTAAAATCATCCCAATGCGGAGCTGGGCGCTGGCAAACTGCTCGGCCGTAGCGGGGATCCTCCCCAGGATCAAAAGGGCCTTCTCAACACGCCCGGTCTCTTCATAGGTCGTTCCGAGCAGATAAGCGAGACGGTATTCTTCCGGGTAATCCTGCACTAGTGAAGTCAATATCTCTACGGCCTTTTCCTGTTGACCCCTTTCCAGGTAGATGAGCCCCAGTGTCAGACGCACCTCCCGGTTTGCCGGATCGTGTTTGAGGATTTCCTGGAACGCATCTTCCGCCTCGGTGTAACGCTTCTCCCGCAGGAACAGTTCGCCCAGTTTGATCCGGCCCTGGAGCCTGGCGGGGAATAAGGAGGTGAAATTCTTGTAGACCTCAATCGCCTCGGGGATCTTCTTCTGTCTTTCGTACAGGGAGGCAAGATCGATCATGACCGCTTCGAACTGGGGTCTGAGGGCCAGGGTCTTTTTGAATTGAGCCTCCGCTTCGTCGTAGAGCTTCAGATCGGCTAATATCCTGGCTAGATAATAATTTGCCATGAAGTGGTCTGGATCTCTCTGAATCAGCTCTTTGAACGAGTCGATTGCGTCGTCGAACTGCTTCAGCTCCGCCTGGCTCGTCCCGAGATAGAAACGTGCGGCGAGATTTTTCGGGTCCAGATCAACCACCCGCCGGTACTCTGCGGCGGCGCTCCGGTAGTCCTTCTGATTCAGGTAAATGCCCCCGAGAAGGAGGTGGGTATCGATGTCGTCCGGATGCGCCTCCAGTGTTTTTTTAGCGATTGCCAGGGCCTTTTCCGTCTCCCCCTTTTCCGAATAGAGCGAGGCGACTTCCTTTGCCAGATAGGGGGATGAGGGATCGAGTCGGCGGGCTTCTTCCATCTCCCGGATCGCCTCCTCCATATTTTCGTTGAGAGCCTGAAGGACGCCAAGGGCGTAGTGAAAGGGAGCGGAGGATCGCGGGTTCGTCTGATCGGGCGCTTGTGGGAAAGCGTCCTGCCTGACGGGGGTAAGAGCGCATCCACTCACAACCAGGATCGTGAAAAAAAGCACGCCTGTTTTACGGAAAACCTTTTGTATCATTTCAAGACGTCCTTCCTGTCGCATTTTTAACGGTTACCGATATTTCATAAGGGCATTTTGTTTCTTTTTTCCACTAGGTATGCTGATAAAAACCGAGATAGGGATCACCTGCACTTCATCCTCGTGCCAGCGTCGCTGGGCTTCCCTTAATGCCCGTATTGTTTCGTCATGGGGGTGGCCGATCAGCAATAGCGGCTTCCCCTTTTCCAAATCCAACCAACGCTGTTGCGTGAGGTTCGTAAGAGCGGCTGTATAACCCCGGAGATGGTCGATGAAGAGGGTCCGCTCCGCGAACCGGACACCGGCCCTGGCGGCCGTCTCCCTCCCCAGGGTATTGGGGGTGGTTCGGCTGTCAACAAAGAAGAGGCCTCTTTTAGCGAGTTCCTCCATCACGATGGATAGTCCCGCCTCATTTTCCATGAAAAGCGAGCCCATGTGGTTGTTTACCCCGGAGGCATAAGGAACTGCAGTCAGATTCGCTTCGATATGACTGCGGATCTCTCCGGCGTCCATGTTCGTGAACAGCGCCCCAGCGCCGGGGTCCTCCGACGGATAGGACCGGGGTTCCATCGGCAGGTGGAGGAGGATTTCCTTCCCTGCCCTATGGAGGAGTCGGGCCGCCTCTGCCGCATGAGGGGCGTAGGGGAGGAAGGCGAAGGCAATGGGCGCCCTGATCCGCGCCAGCTCATCCACCAAGCGAAGGTCGAAACCGATATCGTCAATGATGATGGCGATCTGCCGGCCTCTGCGTTCATCCCTCTGCGGAGACCATGCCGGTATTTCCGGTATTGGCCCTTTTTGCCGCGGCCTCACTTTCCTGTCGTCGTGGACGGTCGTCTGATCGGGCAGACGTTCGTCCCGCTCCAGAAGGATGAGCACCGCCGTCACGATCAGGGAAACTGCAATCATTATCGCGAGGAAAGGGAAACGTTTAAAACGCTTCAAAAAACTCATCCAATCCGTATGTCAGCACCGGTCATCCCTTCATGTTTCTCTTGAGAATATCCCAACTTTTCAGGATATCGATTGCATTCTTTAACTGGTTGTCCCGGGCGAGAGTATCCTCTTCCTTTTCTTTGTGCGGTCCCTCCGGTGTTGCATCGTTTTCCTTGGGAGATTTGATGTGACCCTTCAGGTCCCTCTCTCGGATCGTATGGTTCTCCGCAGGATCTTTTACAGGATCTTTTTCTTCAGCCGGCCGGATGAGTTTCACGACGATGTCGGGGGTGATTCCCTCTGCCTGGATGGAGCGCCCATTCGGGGTATAGTATCTGGCTGTCGTCAGCTTCAGAGCCGCACCGTCTTCCAGCGGGATGATCGTCTGCACGGAGCCCTTGCCAAAGGTCTGTGCTCCCAGAATCACAGCCCGCCCGTTGTCCTGAAGGGCGCCGGAGACGATCTCTGCAGCGCTGGCAGTTCCTTCGTTGACGAGAACGACGATAGGACAAGTCGGTTCGTCCCCGTCGTTTTTCGCCATGGATTTGCTCTCCATGTTCTTGGACCGGCCCCGTGTGGAAACAATAATCCCTGATTTCAGGAAGAGGTCCGACACTTCTATGGACTGGTTGAGTAAGCCGCCGGGATTGTTTCTCATGTCGATGACGATCCCCTTCAGAGGGCGTGCCTTTGCCTCGATCTCTTGAAGGGATTTTTTCACATCGTCTACCGTCCGTTCCTGAAATGAGGCGATCCGGATGTAGCCGATCTGACCATCATAGATCTTTGTCTTGACACTTTTGATTTTGATGATGCTCCGGGTGATCACGAAATCCTTCGGTTTGGTCATCCCTTCGCGCATGATGGTGATGGTCACGTTCGTATCCTTGGGCCCCCGAAGTTTTTTTACGGCTTCCGTGATGGTGATGTCTTTGGTCGTTTTGCCGTCAATCCTGATGATCTGGTCGCCCGCCTTGATCCCGGCGATGTAAGCGGGGGTGTCTTCAATCGGGGAGACGACGGTGAGGACATCTTTCAGGATGGTGATCTCAATTCCGAGCCCGCCGAAGCTCCCACGGGTCTCCACTTCCAGTTCCTTGTACATATCCGCGGTCATGAAGCTGCTGTGGGGATCGAGGGATTTAATCATCCCATTGATCGCCCCCTGCATCAGTTTGTCGTTCTCAACCGGTTCCACATAGTTCTTCTCTACCATGTCCAGAACCTCGCTGAAGGTCTTGAGGCTTTTGTATGTATTCCGGTCGATGGCCGAGACGCGACTGTCGCCATATGGGCCGAGCAGGATCATGACGGTCAGGAAGGCGAAAAGTAAAAGAGCCCTTTTATGGGAAAATGCATTCATCTATGTTTCCTCCAAGTTTGAATCTTAACCCATCACAACATCTGGCAGGATGATATCACTTTTTTAATACAAATTTCCAACACTTTTTAGAGAGCCGGCAAGGGAAGGATTCGGTTAGGCCAGAAGGCCGGGAGATGATGTCGCTGTTCATTATGAGGATACTGTGAAAAATATTTTAAAAAATGTATGAATAGTATTTGCCGAAGAGGGCATTTATGTGTAAGAGTACTCACCATCTTCCACGCATGAAAAGAGAGAACATGTCTGAGCAGAATTGGTTACGAAGGCTTTACCGATCAAGGCAGGACCGATGGATCGGTGGCGTCTGCGGAGGGTTGGGCCAGCAGACGCCGATCCCCTCATGGGCATGGCGGGTCCTGTTTCCCCTGCTCTTTTTTTGCTTTGGGACGGGATTGCTCTTTTATATCCTGTTGTGGATATTCATGCCGCAAGAACAACCTTAAGGAGAAGATGACCATGAAGAAATCCGACTTGATCTTGGCGCTGTCCGAAAAGGAGGGTCTTCGGGAGCCGGAGGCCTTTGAAATCGTAAACTTGGTGTTTTCGGGCTTCACGGATGCCCTCCGGAAGGGGGGGCGGATTGAAATCAGGGGATTCGGGAGTTTTACGGTTCGCGACTATCCTCCCTATCTGGGGAAAAATCCTAAAACTGGGAAACGCGTCCAGGTCGGTCCGAAGAAATTGCCTTACTTCAAGGTCGGGAAGGAATTGAAGGAAGGGATCAATAAGGGTAAACCATATAAATAATGTGATATTTTACCATGTCATGTGTCGGCAAGGACGGACAATGAACCGCCAGACCATGATGTAGCGGACTCGGTCACGTTAGGGGATAATGACCGACTCATCGTCAAATCTCCTTTTGCCTCGGTTATCCGTTCAACGATCTATCCTTAACCTTACTCCATATCCGAGCTGAATGATTTCCATGCGATGGTTTGCCTCAGGGTGACTTGCCGACGGCCCTTCGGTCAGGATCGCGAGGTTGTCTTCCAGTTCGTGGCGCCGCAGCCAGTCCTGCACATAGGTGTTCCAGTCTGAGGGTTGGTCGGTCTCGTACTGCGGATAAACCCCGCTGCTAAAGAGGAGTCTCTGGCAGGTCGCCTCCCGGGAACTCACTCCAACAATCCACACGGGGGGTTTGAAGCGGGCGATGGACCGGGCCATCTGGCCGCTCTGGGTGGGTACGAATACGGCGGCAGGGCATATGCGTTTCAGGGCCGCATCGACGCTGGAAGCGATTATATCCGTGATACTGACCGGAACATCGGGACCGTGGCTCGGGATGGCTTTCTCAAGATCATGGCGAGGATGACGGTGCGGTTCTGTGGCAGCGGCGATCTTTGCCAGCATGGCGACAGCCTCCAGAGGATATTTGCCCATCGCTGATTCCTCCGAGAGCATAACGCAATCCGTGCCGTCGAGCACCGCATTGGCCACGTCGGTTGCCTCAGCCCGCGTGGGACGCCTGTTCTCCGTCATGGATTCCAGCATATGCGTCGCCGTGATAACGGGTTTCCCCACTTTGTTTGCGCTGTAGATGAGCCGTTTCTGAACGATGGCTATCTGCTCAATCGGTATCTCCACCCCGAGATCTCCGCGCGCAACCATGATGCCGTCCGCAGCGGCCAGGAGTCCATCGATCTGCTTCAGGGCATTGGATCGTTCAATTTTTGCTATGATGAAGGGATTGTAACCCATTGCAGCCGCGGCCTCCCGGACGGCGACAATATCCGCGGCGCTTTCGACAAAAGATTGACTGACCGCATCCACCCCGTGAGCAGAGGCAAATTTCAAACACTCGTGATCGTGATCGGTGAAGGCGCCGATCCCTAGGTCGATACCGGGCAGGTTGAGGCCTTTGCGGGAGCGCAATTCTCCTCCTACCAGGACGCGGCAGATGACCTCCTGATCCTTCACGCTTATCGTTTCGAGCTGGATGAGGCCATCGTTCAAGAAAAGAGGATCGCCGGGCCGCAGTACCTCGGGGAGACGGGCGAAACTCACCGAAACGCGATTTACGTCACCGACGATTGATCGGGTCGTGAGGGTGAAGAGTGATCCTGCTCGCAATTCGATGGGTTCGACAGTCAACCGGCCGATCCTCATCTTCGGTCCGGGCAGGTCGGCCAGGATGGCGATTCGCCGCCCCACCGCGCGAGATGCGGCGCGGAGGTTATCGATCACCTGTTTATGGCCGCTAAAATCACCGTGCGCGAAATTGATACGGGCTACATTCATCCCGGTTTTAATCATTTCTTCCATGATATCTTGAGATGCCGATGCAGGTCCGATAGTCGCCACAATTTTGGTTTTCTGTTCCGGGAGTTTCATGATGAGACTTCTCCTTTTTTTGAAAATGGTTCGCCTCTAGTTCATATATACAAAGGATCATTGAATAAAACTCTTGCTTCTCCTGTATGATTGGTACAGCGGCACTATCGCGAGAATGACGGAGCAGATGATTGCCCCCAGGGCAATAGGCCTCGTCAGAAAGATGGAGAAGCTGCCCTGGGAAATCAGCAGGGATCGACGGAGATTGACTTCAAACATGGGGCCGAGCACAAAAGCCATTATAAGGGGCGCGCTTTCATAATCTTTTTTCTTTAACAGATAACCGGCAATTCCAAACACAAGCATCACAACGATATCGAAGACGTTATTATTGATGCCAAAAGCCCCCAGAATGCAGAAAAGCAGGACCAGAGGGTAGAGTATTTTACCCGGAATCTTGAGCACCAGGGCCCATAGAGGGATCATAGGCAAATTCAGGATCAGCAAGACGACATTGCCGATATACATACTGCCTACCACGCCCCAGAATAT
>PNOO01000029.1 GCA_013824905.1 Syntrophus sp. (in: bacteria)
CAAGGGGATGAGCCGCGACCAGTTGCCCAAATTCATGGAGGTCCTATTGAAACGGGGCCATCTCTTCGTCCCGCTGGTCGCGATCATCTATGTCCTGGTCGAGGGGTACACCCCGACCTTCGCCGCCCTCGTCGGCCTGGGTCTGTCGATCGTCGCGGGGATGATTAACAAGGCCACCCGGATGAGCCTCTGGGACATCATCACCGCCCTCCAGGCGGGCGCCCGCGGGGCGGTAGGTGTCGCCATGGCCTGCGCCACGGCGGGGATCATCGTCGGCGTCGTCACCCTGACGGGGATCGGCCTGAAGATGGCCAACGGTCTCGTGGAAATCGCCGGCGGAAATCTCTTTTTCACCCTCTTCTTCACGATGATCACCTCGCTGATCCTGGGCATGGGCGTCCCGACAACGGCCAACTACGTCATCACCTCCACGATCGCGGCCCCGGCCCTCATCATGCTGGGGGTGCCGATCCTGGCGGCTCATCTGTTCGTTTTTTACTTCGGGATCGTGGCGGACATCACCCCGCCGGTGGCCCTGGCCGCCTATGCCGGTGCGGGCATCGCAAAGAGCGATCCGTTCTGGACAGGGGTCGAGGCGACCAAACTGGCTATCGGGGCCTTCATCGTCCCGTACATCTTCGTCTTGAACCCGGCCATGATACTGATCGGCACCACCCCGCTGCTCCTCACGATGAATCTCATAACCGCCTGCGGGGGGATGCTGGGCGTCGGCGTTGCGATGATCGGATACGGCCTCACGGACATGAAGTGGTGGGAACGAATCTGGTTCGCCGGGGGAGGATTGCTGCTGATCGATCCGGGACTGATGACCGATCTGATCGGGATCGTCATGCTGGGGTTTGGATTTCTCTATCAATGGCGGAACCGCAAGCGGACGAAATCCGTTGTCCAGGCTTCTTGAGCAAACAAGAAGAAATATCCTGTTGACACTAGACATGAGTGAAAATGAAATCCAGCAATAGGAGGGTTATCCAATGAAAGCCAAAAATATCAGGGTGATTCATTATGGCCTCGGCCCCATCGGCCTGGCCACGGCGAAACTGATCCTCTCGAAACCCGACATGGAGATTGTCGGAGCCGTCGATATCGCCAAGGAGATGGCAGGTAAAGACCTCGGCGAGATCCTGGGCCTGCAACCCCTCGGCGTCCACGTCACGGACAACGCCGAGCGCCTGTTCGCCAAGGTATCGGCCGATGTGGTGGTCCACACGGCCGGCTCGCGCCTGAAGCGGATCTTCGGACAGGTGGAAGAGATCCTCCGGGGCGGTAAGAACATCGTCTCCTCGGCGGAGGAGCTTTTCTTCACCACGCCGGAAAATGCCGAGATGTCCGCCCGGATTGACAAACTGGCCCGCGAAAAAGGTGTCACGGTCCTGGGGACCGGCGTCAATCCGGGCTTCGTCATGGACGCCCTGCCTCTCACCCTCACAGGCGTCTGTCATGAGGTTCGGGAGGTCCATGTGGAGCGGGTTGTCGATGCCGGCACCCGCCGTTACCCTCTCCAGCGGAAGATCGGGGCGGGGATGACACCGGAGCTCTTCCGGGAAAAGGTCGCAGGAAAAGCGATGGGACATGTCGGCCTCCGGGAATCTCTCTATCTCATCGCCGACCGCCTGCACTTCGTTCTCGATGAGGTCCGTGAGTCCGTCGAACCGGTGATCGCCGAAAAGCCCTTGAAAACGGAATATTTCGAGCTGAAACCCGGCGACGTGGCAGGGATCAGGAATATCGGCGAGGGGCTTAAGGGGGGGAAAAAGATTCTCACGCTCGACCTGAGGATGTATATCGGTGCGGAAAATCCTCACGATGCGGTCCGGATTGTCGGGACGCCCGATCTCAACCTGCGGATCGAGGGGGGGGTGGCCGGTGACCAGGCGACGGCCGCAATGCTCGTGAATTCCATCCCGGCTGTGATCGCCGCGGCTCCGGGACTGGTAACGGTTAAAGATCTCCCCGCGCCCTATTGTATTCAATAGTCAAGAGACTGCCCTTGCGATCGGCAGCCCACTGTAATGTCTGCTATCGCATCATCAATGGAGAAGGAGAAACTTTCATGCCTTTCATCAAACTGTCTGACATCGAAGAGCGCGAGATGGTCAAAGGGTTCCGGGCACGATTTATCCATACGGACCAAGTGACCACCGCTCACTGGCAGATCGCGGCCGGGTCAACCCTCCCCGATCATTCACACCCGCACGAACAGGTAACGATCATCATCAACGGCCGGTTCGAAATGACCGTCGACGCTGAAACACGGACGATCGAAGCAGGCGACGTCGTCGTCATCCCCTCTGGAGCGAAGCACCGGGGACGAGCGCTCACGGACTGCTTCATCCTCGACGTCTTTTCTCCCGTCCGCGAGGACTACCGATAAAGGCCTTCAGCGCGCACTGCCTTGAGGAACATCATCTGCGCCTCCATATAAATACGGAGAGCTGCTTCTAGAGCGTATGGGCAACCTGGGAAGCCCTTATTTCCAAGAAACAATCGGGATCCGCAGTGTAGGGATCTTTAGGAAGTAGATCGGTATGGAACCTTTCCGGGCACTCTTCCGGCCGGGCAGAATAAACAGCCTGCAGATCGCAAACCGGATCGTCATGGCTGCAATCGGCAACAAATTGGCCGATGAAGGGGGCTATGTAACGGATCAGGCCATCGACTACTATGTCGAGCGGGCCAGGGGCGGTGTGGGCCTGATCATCGTCAAGCTTAGCTCAGTGATGGCAAATGCCCGCGGCTCAAAAAACCACATGGCCGCATACGATGACAAATTCATACCCCGTTTGCACGCCCTCGCAACCGCAGTGAAGCGACAAGGTGCGAGAATTGCGTTGCAGCTGGGACATCATGGCAACAACTCATCACATCCGAGGCGTCAGAAGGGTTTCCCCCCCGGCGAGCAGGTGATAGTAGGTCCCTCGCCCATCGCCTATATAGAAACAGGGGTAATCCCCAAAGAACTGACCAGAGATGAGATCCATGAACTTATAGAGGCCTTTGCTCTGGCTTCATGGCGGGTTAAAGAAGCAGGTTTTGATGCAGTGGAGTTTCATGGAGCACATGGAAAGCTGATTAGTCAGTTTTTATCTCCCTACTATAACAGACGCACCGATGAATATGGCGGAAGCGTCCGGAACAGGGCCAGGTTCGGGTCAGAAATACTGGCGGCGGCCCGCGGGAAAGTAGGCCCGGACTTCCCCCTGATCATGAGGATGGACGGATGGGATGGGTATGAAGGAGGGTTTACCTTAGAGGAAGCGATTGAGGCGGCCCCCCTTTTCGCTGAGGCGGGTGCAGATGCGCTTCACATCTCCGCAGGCGCCAGCGAGGCGACTCACTGGCAATTTTTGACCTACCTGCAGGAATCCGGCGCACTCGTCCATCTGGCCGAAGCGGTGAAAAAGGTCGTCACTGTGCCCGTCATCACGGTGGGAAAACTGGGGGATCCCGTGCTGGCAGAGGAGGTGCTCAGGGAGGGCAAGGCGGATTTCATCGCAATGGGGCGCCCTTTGGTCGCTGATCCGTACCTGGCACAAAAAATCCGGGACGGTAGATCGGAGGACATCCGGAACTGTATTTTCTGCAACAATTGTGTCGGTTCGGGAAGTTACAAAGGGTGGTCCTGCACAGTCAACCCGGCGGTCCTTCGGGAGAGGGAATTCAGCATAAGGCCCGCGCCCGTGAAAAAGGTCGTGATGGTCATCGGGGGAGGATTGGCAGGCATGGAGGCGGCTAAGGTATGTGCGCAGCGGGGCCATCGGGTCACTCTCTTTGAGAAAAGCAGCGACCTGGGCGGACAGTGGAACATCGCCTGTCAACAGGAACACAAGCAGCACTTTGCCACAGTGACCCGGCGTCTCCAAAAGGAGATAAACGAGACCGGCGTAAAAGTGGTCCTCAATACCGAGGTGACGAAGGCATTGGTGGAAAGGCGCCCTCCCGATGCCGTCATCATAGCCACGGGTGCAATGCCTGCAAACCTTTCGGTACGCGGTACAGATCATAAAAATGTGGTCCAGGCCAATGATGTGATCTGCGGCACTGCTCCCGTGGGTCATCGTGTTGTCGTCATTGGGGGACGGCATGTCGGTATGGAGGTCGCCATCGCCCTCGCCAGGAAGGGGAAGAATGTCTCCCTCATCACCCGCCGGAAAATGGGGCGGGATGTAAGGAAGGCGATCCGTCTCGCACTGATGAGCATGCTGATGGAACTCGAGGTGAGGCTTTTCCCTTATTTCGAGGTTGTGGAAATACGGGATAACGGGGTCATGGCAATCAATGAAGGGAGCCTCTTTGTTTTCAAGGCCGATACGGTGATCCTGGCGGTTGGAGCTCTTCCGGAAAATGGGCTTATCGATAGGCTCAGCTCAGCGGTCCCCGAGCTCCATGCAATCGGAGACTGTTTGGAACCGAAGGATGCCTTGACGGCAATCAACCAGGGCGCCGAGGTCGGTCGCATCGTATGAAGCGCCCTCCTCAACAATATACCTGTTCCGGAATGTTAATAAAATACCTCTAAAAAAAACCTTGACCTCCCTAATAATTTTTGTATACTTAAATAAAGTTTTGTATACAATATAGAATATAGCACACGATGGAGCGAAACCCTTTGAGCGCCGTGGATCTTGTTTACGAGGCTTTAAAGTCAAAAATCCTCGCCCAGGAATACCTCCCGGGTATGCAACTGAAAGAAATGCAAATCTCAAAAGAGCTGGGGCTGACGCGCACCCCCGTCCGGGAAGCCATCATTCGGTTGGAACGAGAGGGTCTGGTCAAGACCTTTTACAACCGGGGCGCGTTCGTCATGGTGTTTTCGAAAAGGGAAATTGAAGACCTGTTTGAAGTGCGAGAGGCATTGGAGATCAAGGCCCTATACCTTGCAACGAGAAGGGCAAGCAGGGATGATATCGATACGATTGAAACAGCGCTGAATCAGAGGGAACTGCTCATAAAGAAAGGGGTGGCTACGGTCGACTTTCGCGATGCGGGCCTGGACTTTCATCTCGGACTCATAAAGCTAAGCAAAAATGAACGCTTGATATCCACATGGCAGACGATGCAGAGTCAGCTCTCTCTGGTGAGGGTTACATCGACCACGATCAAATCGCGATATTTAACGGCATTCGAGGAGCACAAGAAAATCCTGGCGCTGGTTGGCAATGGAGATTTCAAGCGGGCGGAGAAACTCCTGAAAAGGCACCTCGCATTTGCCAGAGATAACATGCTTTCATCACTTTCCGACGATCGTGAGCATCACCCGGAGGCAGGAAAAATTAAAAGATCTCCGCGGCAAGCCACGGGGAATGGGCTCGCTAACGGATTCATCTGAATACTGGAGGTGCAGGTATGATCAATGGAGCACGACGTCTTCGTGAGCTTCTGAGTCAGGAAGGCGTCCTTCTGTGTCCCGGAACTTTCGATTGCGTTTCCGCCAAGGTCGCGGAACGCGCCGGTTTCCCCGTCCTGTCCATCAGCGGCGCCGCCCTGGCTGCCAGTGTTCTCGGTTACCCCGATGTGGGATTGCCGACCATGCCTGAAGTGCTCAACCAGGCGCGGAACATCGCCCGGTGTGTCGAGGTTCCCGTCACCGTTGATGCCGATACAGGCTATGGAAATGCCCTGAACGCGATGCGCGCCACCCGGGAATTTGAAGCCGCGGGGCTCGCGGGCATGATGATCGAGGATCAAGTGTTCCCCAAACGGTGCGGACACTTCGAAGGAAAGAAGGTGATTCCCGCCGAAGAGATGATCATCAAGCTCCAGGCTGTCTGCGAGGCCCGGCGCAGTGATGATTTCGTCATCATCGCCCGCACGGATGCACGGGGCGTCCATGGCATAGACGAGGCCATTCGCCGCGCCCTGATGTACTGCGAGGCCGGGGCGGACATGATCTTTGTCGAAGCGATGATGAGCGTGGAGGAGATGCGGAAAGTCGCCAAGGCCATCCCCAAACCTTTGAAGGCCAATATGAACGATGGCGGGAAGACCCCTCCGGTCCACTATAATGAACTCTATGAGATGGGTTACAAGCTGATCAACTATTCCGGGATGCTGCAGCGGACGGCCATCCGGGCGATGACGGACGTGGCGGAGATCCTCAAGCGGGAAGGTACGACCGCCTCGGCGTATCCCGAAAAGATCTGTGACATGACCGAGCGCAGCGACCTCCTGGGTCTGTCCCAGTTCTACGAATTGGAGGAGAGGCTCTACGGAAAGTTTCTCGAGACCGAGGGAAGCTGGCGCAAGGAACTGGACGAGCGGTCCGCCGTCCGGAAGTCCGAAACCCGGAAGATACCGATCTGAATGAGAAACTCCCGTGGTTTCGAAGAATCTCCGATCCGTACGGGGAACAAACCATTTCACTTTTACTCGCTTACCCCGCGGCAAACCGCGGGGAATGCGCTTGCAAGCGGATTCATGAGGGCAGGAACTTTTCTCCGACACAAGGAGTACCGACATGGGGAAGACCATCGCTGAAAAGATACTGGGAAAGCACGCCGGTAAAAATACTGCGGCAGGCGAAATCGTTATGGCCGATGTGGACTTTATCATGTCCGTCGACGGCAATCGCCCCTTGAGCATCCAGGTTTTCCGGGAGATGGGCGGCAAGAATCTCTTTGATCCCAAGAAATTTGCCCTGGTGATCGATCATGCCCCCTCCTCACCGACCGCCACCGTCGCCAACACCCTCAAGCTGGTAAGGCAGTTCGCTCGCGAGCAGGGTTGCATCCTTTACGAGGCGGGAGAGGGTTCCTGTCACCAGCTCCTGCCGGAGCGGGGCCATGTCCTGCCGGGAGATCTGGTCATCGGCACGGATTCCCACACCTGCACCTATGGCGCCCTTAACGTTTTTTCGACAGGCGTCGGCGTGAGCGACGCCGCGGCGGCCATGATCTCCGGCAAGCTATGGTTCAAGGTCCCGGAGACCATCCGCTTCGTTCTGAAGGGGCGGTTACCTGCCGGCGTGTATGCCAAAGACCTGATCCTCCATCTGATCGGCAGCGTGACGGCGGATGGCGCCACGTACAAGGCCGCCGAGTATGTGGGCGAGGCCATCTCCGCCCTGAGTATGGACGGGCGACTGACAATCTCCAACATGGCCGTGGAGATGGGGGCCAAAGCAGGCCTGATGGAGGCCGATGGAAAAACTCTGGCCTGGCTGAAGGGTCGCGCTGCCCGCCCGTTTGAACCGGTCGTCTCCGACCCCGATGCCCGGTTCGCCGATGTCCTGGAATACGATGTTTCCAAACTGACCCCTCAAGTGGCCCTGCCCCATCGGGTCGATAATGTCGTCCCGGTGGAAGAGGCCCTAGGCCGACCCATCCAGCAGGCCAACATTGTCGCCTGTACGAACTCCCGCCTGGAAGATCTTGAAATCGCCGCCTCCATCCTCGCCGGCCGGCGCGTCCATCCCGGGGTGAGGCTTTATGTGGTCCCCGCTTCCCGGCCCGTTCAAATGGAGGCACTGCGACGCGGTATCCTGCAAACGCTCTTGGAGGCCGGCGGCATTCTGGGGGTGCCCGGATGCGGCGCCTGCTCAGGGGGGTCTCATTTCGGCGTGGCAGCCGATGGCGACCATGTCATCACCACGGCCAACCGGAACTTCCGGGGACGCGTGGCCAATCCGGAGGCCTTTATCACCCTGGCCTCTCCGGCCACGGTTGCCGCCTCGGCCCTGGAGGGCAAAATCGCCGACTGCAGAAAATACGTGAGGTGAACCATGCTGCTCAAGGGAAAGGCCCATCTTTTTGGAAACGACGTCAACACGGATGACATCATCGCCAGCAAATACAAGTCTTCCACCACGGACATGCTTGAGATGTCCAAGTATCTCATGGGAAACGTCGATCCGGATTTTGTCCGGAGGATCGCGCCGGGGGATTTTATCGTGGCGGGGAGCAATTTCGGATGCGGTTCATCCCGGGAGACGGCGCCGCGGGTGATCAAGTTGGCGGGGCTTTCGGCCGTGCTGGCCAAAGGATTCGCCCGCATCTTTTTCCGCAATGCCATCAATGTCGGATTGCCGGTCGTGGAATGCGACACCGGCGGCATCGAAGATGGCGACCAGTTGGAAGTGGACCTCACCGCCGGCCTGGTCCGGAATATCGCGCGGGGGACGGAAGTCAAGGTCGCTCCGCTGCCCGCGGTGATGCTGGAACTGTTGAGCGACGGCGGTTTGTCGGAGCATTTCAAGAAACACGGAACCTTTCACCTGCAAAGCATCGAAGAAGGGAAATAACGTTCGGAAGATACTGGCGGCGCCTCGTGTGGCCGGCCAGAACACTCAAACCCTTTAAAAAGGAGGAAGACGTCCATGCTAAGCAAGACTTTTCGTGTGGCACTGGTTATTCTGGCCGCAACCGCTTTGGTAATGATTGCCAGGCAGGGAAATGCGCAACAGGCATACCCCACCAAATCCGTTCAAATGGTCCCTGCGGGCTCTCCGGGCGGCGGGCTTGATATCCACGCCCGTGCGATCGAACAGGCTTTGACCGTGGAAAAGATGTTGGATAAGCCCTTCACGGTCCTGCACAAGGGTGGAGGCGGGGGAAACCTCCTGACATCCTACCTGGTCAACCAGAAGGGAAATGGGTATGTGATAGGCATCAACAGCAACCGCGTCCTGCTGAACGAGCTCATGGGGACGATCGAATACGGATTCATGGACGTGACCCCCGTCGTGCGCCTGACCACGGAGTACAACTGCTGGGCCGTCCGGGCCGACTCCAAGTACAAAACGGCCCTGGATATCCTGGCTGACCTGAAAAAAGACCCCACATCCGTGACCTTCGGAGTCGGTACCGTTCCCAGCAACGATCAGTTCAATATCCTGCTGCCCTCCAAGCAGAAGGGCGTCGATTACGGCAAGGTCAAGATCGTGGCCTTCGACGCGGGGGGAGACGCCATGGCCAAGTTGCTGGGCGGTCACGTCCCTGTTCTGTCCACGGGCTTCTCGGAAGCAATCACTCAGGCAGAAGCGGGGAAGGTGCGCATCCTTTCAGTATCCGCCCCCTCGAAGCTTGATCGAGCACCCAATGTACCGTGCTGGAAGGATCTGGGAATCGATGTGGCCATTTACCATTGGCGAGGGATCTACGGCCCGCCGGATATGCCCAAAGAGGCCTACGACTACTGGAACAAGAAATTTGCGGCCATGGTCAAGACCAAGACCTGGAAAGAATCACTGGACAAATTTGAGCTGTTTGACGCCTTCCTCACCGGTGACGAGTTCAAGAAGGAGCTTGCGAAAGACAATGAAACGTATCGCGAACTGCTCGGAGCCATGGGCATGCTGAAAAAAGGGAAAAAATAGCGATGAAACATCCGACTAAGCTTTCCGAAACGCTGCTTCCGGTCATCCTCCTGGTTGTGGCAGCCCTCGTCTTTATCAGTGCCTGGCGTCTTCCGGTCACGGCGACCGCCGACCTCGTGGGACCAAAGATGTATCCCGGAGCGTTGGCGGTGCTGCTTGCCGTCCTCTCCGGGCTGCTTCTCATGGGCGCTGCGCCTCCGCACGGAGATAATGAAGGCATCAAGTTAGCCGGCATCGTGCGACGCTTTGTCCCCCTTGTGCTTTTCTCGACCCTGTATGTGCTCGCATTGCCCCTGTTGGGTTTCATGATCGCCACTGCGGCGCTACTGATGGCCTGCTTTTACCTCCTTGGGGAACGAAGGCACTGGCTGAATTTCCTGATCGCGTCCGGCTGTACCCTTGCGACTTACCTTCTCTTTGCAACGCTGCTAGGGATACAGCTGAGTGCATTCCCATGGTCGTAGTATCCGTATGCTGTCAATACCCGCTGGTTTTACAAAGCCGGTGGGTATTGACAGCGCATATGGCAATGCGCCGAGATCATTGATGACAAAATCGTGGAGATTAAAAAATGGACACCATCCCTTTGATCATGAACGGCTTTTCTCAGGCACTGACCGTGCCAAATATTCTGTCGGCCCTCTTTGGATGTTTTTTGGGAACGGTCGTGGGCGTTCTGCCGGGCATAGGCCCCTCCACAACGGTCGCGCTGATGATTCCCATTTCCTTTGCGATGAATCCTGCCACCGCCCTGATCATGATGATGGGCGTTTACTGCGGTGCGATGTATGGCGGGGCCATCACCTCCATCCTGATCAATGTCCCCGGAGAGGCCTCATCGGTAATGACCGCCGTGGATGGTTATCCCTTGGCCAGACAGGGACGGGGCGGGGTGGCGATGGTGCTCTGCCAGGTCGGATCATTCATCGGCGGCACGTTGTCCATCGTGGGTTTGATGATCGTGGCCCTGCCGCTGGCGATGTTCGCTTTGGAGTTCGGGCCGGCGGAGAGTTTCTCCGTGATGTTCTTTGCGTTGATCCTCGCCGCCACGTTGATCAGCGAGTCCATGCTGCGCGGGATAACCGCCTTGATCATGGGGCTCATCCTGGCCTCCATAGGTACCGACCTCCAGACGGGCATAGGCCGACTCACGATGGGGGTGCCCGAACTGCTGGACGGCATCGATAACGTGGTCGTGATCATCGGTGTGTTCGGCGTCGGCGAAGTGCTGTGGTACGCGGTTTCCACCTACGGGAAAGCGGAAGCCACGCTCGAACGGATCGGAGCGGGTCGCTGGATTCCAAATCGCGAGGAGTGGCGTTCGGGTTGGGGCCCCATTTTCCGGGGTTCCCTGACAGGATTCCTGACCGGCCTGCTGGCCGCCGGATCCGTTCTCGGTTCGTTTCTGTCCTACAGTTTTGAGAAGCGTCTCTCCAAGCATCCGGAGCAGTTCGGCAAGGGGGCACTGGAGGGAATGACGGCCTGCGAGTCGGCCAACAACGCCTCCACCGGCGGCGCGCTGATCCCCTTGTTGACGCTCGGGATCCCCCATTCCGGAACGACCGCCGTCCTGCTGACCGTGTTGACGATGTACGGATTGAAACCGGGTCCGCAATTGATGATCGATCAGGCGCCGTTGATGTGGACGGTCATCGCCTCCCTCTATATCGCCAATGTCATCCTGATCATCATGAATCTGCCGGCCGTAGGGATCTTCATCAGGATCCTGGACATCCCGCTGAAGTTTCTGATGCCGATCATCCTCGTCTTCGCTTCGGTCGGCGCCTATTCCATCAACACGAGCCTGACGGACGTGGTCATGGTCCTGCTCTTCGGCATCCTGGGATTTTTCATGCGCTGGTCAGGGTTCACGCCGGTCGCCCTGGTACTGGGAATGGTCTTGGGTGAGCGGCTGGAGCAATCCCTACGCCAGGCCCTCATGATATCGTCCGACGGCGCGCTGATCTTCCTGACCAAACCGATCAGCCTCTTATTCCTGCTGCTGACCGCGGCCATTGTGGTTGTGGATCTGGTGACGCGCAAAAAAGGCCGAGTCGCCGATGACAGTGAAGGATAGATCGTACGGCGGCGGCTTATTTAAAATGTTTTGGAGGGATGGAATGGACAAGAGACAAAAACTTGCCGAGCTTATCGCGCACCCAGGGGTCATCCTTGTGCCGGGCGTTTATGACGCCTTGACCGCCCGGATAGCGGAGCGCGCCGGGTTCGAGGCCCTCTTTGCCACGGGAGCGGGGATTTCCAACGCCTATCTGGGTCTTGGCGACGTCGGACTTTTGACCGTGGACGAATTGCTGCGGACGATCAAACCCATGTGCGAGGGGACGAAAATTCCCTTGATCGTGGATGCGGATACCGGCTTCGGCGGCTATTTGAATGTTCAGAGAACCGTCCGGGAGCTGGAACACGCGGGTGCGGCGGCCATCACCCTGGAGGACCAGATATTCCCCAAGCGGTGCGGCCACTTTCGGGGAAAACGTATGGTGGCGGTCGGGGAGATGATCGGCCGTCTGAGCGCCGCCGTCGATGCCAGGAAGGATCCGCGTTTCCTGATCATTGCCAGAACCGATGCCCGGGCGAGCGAAGGACTGGAGGCGGCCATCGATCGAATTCATCGGTACTTCGAGGCAGGCGCCGACATCGGTTTTGTCGAAGCGCCGCAGACCGTCGAAGAGGTGCATACCGTAGCGGACGCCTTCAAGGGGAAGCCCATGCTGCTCAATCTCGTGGAAGGAGGAAAGACGCCGCTTTTTTCAGCCGCCGAACTGGATCAGATGGGCTTCAAATTCATGCTCTGCGCCAACACGGCGCTTAGAGCCGCCATCAAAGCGGTTGGACAGGCCATGGCGGCATTGAAACAGGATAGAGCCCAGACAGGGGTTCAGAAGATGATCTGCACGTGGCAGGAGCGGCAATCCATCGTGGAATCCGATTCCCTGATGGATCTGGAAATTCACTACGATCAGATTGCCGCCGGAGAGGATGCAAAAAAATAGGGAGACTCATCGTGGGACAAAATCTGACTCGTAAAATCATTGCGGCACATCTCGTCGAGGGGGAGATGGTTCCGGGGCAGGAGGTCGCCATCTCCATTGACCAAACCCTTACCCATGACCTGCAGGTACTCGGCTGGCAGCAATTCGAGGCCATGGGACTGCCCGGCGGCCGCACCGAACTATGGGTCAATTATACGGACCATAATATGCTTCAGACCGATTTCCGAAATGCCGACGATCATCGCTACCTGCAGTCCGTATCCGCCAAGTATGGGGCGCTTTTTTCCAGGCAAGGCAACGGTATCTGCCACCAGGTACATCTCGAGCGTTTTGCTGCGCCGGGAAAGACGATGGTAGGGACGGACAGTCACACCTCTACCGCCGGGGGCATGGGCTCCCTGGCGATCGGCATCGGGGGGCTGGAGGCGATCGCTGCGACCGGCGGCGGGCGTCTCTACATTGCCATGCCCAAAGTGGTGGGCGTGAAACTGACCGGAAAACTGGGGCCCTGGGTCGCGGCCAAAGACGTTATTCTGGAGGTGCTGCGCCGCCTTACGGTCAAAGGCGGCGTGGGTAAGGTCATGGAGTACTACGGTCCCGGCGTGGCAACGTTGAGCGTGGCGCAGCGGGGAACGATATGCAACATGGGAGCGGAGCTGGGGGCAACCAGTTCTCTCTTCCCAAGCGATCACCGAACAAAGGCCTTTTTGGAGGCCCAGGACCGCGTCCGGAGCTGGAAACCTCTGTCTGCGGACGGCGATGCAACGTACGATGAAGAGATGGAGATCAACCTCAGCGAGCTGGAACCGCTCATCGCCAAGCCCCACAGCCCGGAAAACGTTGTCAACGTGCGGGAAGTGGAAGGGATCCCCGTCAACCAGGTGTGCATCGGTTCCTGCACCAACTCTTCTTACGAGGATCTGATGCTGGTGGCCGCCGTTCTCAAGGGCAGGACCATACATCCCCATCTTACTCTGACCATAACCCCGGGGACCAAGCAGGTGTATACGATGATCGCCCGGAACGGCGCTCTGACCGACCTCATCTCTGCCGGGGCCCGACTCCTCGAGGCGTCTTGCGGACCGTGCTGCGGCCAGGGCCAGGCGCCGGCGACGGGCGCCGTATCGGTGCGCTCCTTCAATCGCAATTTCCCCGGTCGCAGCGGTACGCCTGACGCTCAGGTTTATCTGGCCAGCCCCGAAACCTGCGCAGCCACGGCCCTGTCTGGAGTGATCACCGATCCTCGCACATTGGGCGTCCCCATCGTCATCGAGACTCCCGGCCGCTACCTCGTCAACGACAACCTGATCCTGCCCCCGGCACAGGATCCGGAATCCGTGGAGGTCATCTGCGGTCCCAACATCAAGCCGGTGCCGGTCGCCCAACCGGTCCAGGATACACTACGACACCGCGTACTGATCAAAGTCGGGGATCATATCACCACCGACCATATCTTACCGTCCGGAGCCCATATTCTCTCCTTGCGTTCGAACGTCCCGGCCATCTCCGAGTTCATGTTCACCGCCGTGGATCCGGCCTTCGTCGGACGGGCAAAGGAGTGGAAGGGCGGCTTCGTGGTCGGCGGCGTGAACTACGGGCAGGGCTCAAGCCGAGACCACGCAGCGATGGCGCCCCTGCACCTGGGTGTCAAGGCCATCATCGCCAAATCCTATGCCCGCATTCACTACACCAACCTGATCAACCTGGGCATCATGCCTCTGACCTTCGCCGACCCGTGCGAATGGGAAAACCTGGAGATGGGCGATGAACTGGTGATTTCCGGCATCCATGAGGCGCTACGGGCGGGCAGGACGTTGGAGGTCAAGAATCAGACCAGAAACAGATCCTTCCTGCTCACCCATGGCTTTACCAAACGGCAGGTGGAACTCATTCTGGCCGGGGGGTTGTTGAACTACATCACTCGGACAAAAAAGTAGGGATCGGCAAAACGTCTCAGACCGCGGCAACCGCCTCCATGAGCAGGGCCTTGACGAACCGGACGCCTGCTTCGAGCTGAGCCACGGAGATATGTTCCTGAGGCGAGTGAGTATCCGCGATGCCGAGGCCGAGGCCCAAGCAGGGGAGGCCTCGAGAGTTGAAGACATTGGCATCCATTCCGCCGCCGGTTGGCTTAAGGCGGGGTTCTATACCAATGGTATGCGCTGCACGGAAGGCGTTGGCTATTGCCGGATGCGTCTCCGGGATGAGAAAGGTCTCGAAAGGCGCGTCCCGCCGGACAGTCAAACTGGCGCCGGAGGCAGCAGCCGCCTCGTCAAAGGCAGTGAGGACCGCCTCGACCTCCCGATCCAGTTTTTCCTTATCGGTGCTCCGGACCTCGATGGCCACCTCCGCCCGGTCGGGGACGATGTTTCTGGCCTTTCCCCCGCTGATGACGCCGACGTTCGAAGTGGTCTGAGCGTCGATACGGCCGGTGCGGATACGGGCGACGGCCGAGGCTGCCGCGACAATGGCGTTGATCCCCTTCTCGGGGCAGACCCCTGCATGGGCCGCCTTCCCTTCCAGAACGAAATCCAGATCCACCTTGGACGGCGCCTGATTGATGATGCTGCCCACCTCTTCGCTGCTGTCCAGGATATAGCCGAAATCGGCCTGTAGATCGGCCTGTAGATGCTTGGCGCCATGGAGCCCTACCTCCTCCTGGACGCTGAAAACGATCTCGATGCCGCCGTGGGGAATATCCCCGGCCTGCAATTCGGCAAGGACGGTCAGAATGATCGCGATCCCGGCCTTGTCGTCCGCCCCGAGGACGGTCTCGCCGTTGCTGTAGATAATGCCGTCGCGGATGACCGGCGTCATTCCTTCCGTGGGGCCGACGGTATCCATGTGGGCGCAGAGCAGGATGGTGGGTCCGGCGGCGTTTCCCGGCACGCGGACAATGATGTTGCCCGTATCGCTGCCGGTCAGGGTGGCCGAATCATCGACCGTCATCTCCCTGCCAAGTTCCCCGAGCCTTTTGACGAGATAGGCGGCCACCGGGGCCTCCCGGCGGGACGGGCTGTTCAAGGAGGCCAGAGCGACAAACTCTTCCACGACATTGATCTTCATAGATTCTCCCTCTCCGATCGCCTTAAGATCTTTTCGCCTTGATTATCGTAGCGTTTTTGAAATAATTCAACCTTTATATTGACTTTCGCATTTCTTTTGGTACTTCATAGATAATGACATTGCGTCCGTTTGTGCTGAAAAACCGATCCTCGCTCTTAGTTTATCCTTGGGTTTTTTGATCCCTGTGATTCTTTTTTGTTTTGGAGGGGTATGATCCGTTTCTTTTCTCCTTTACTTCCGGCCGCGGCTCTGTGCCTTTTTTCCCTGACCGCCTGCGGCCCGAAAGGCAAACTATTGATGGGCGATCCCCAAAACCCCTACCCTCTCCCGTCCCCGCCCCGGATCGGCCAGATCGTTCACATGCCGACCGGCGCCGTCGTCAGCGCGGCGCAGATGTTCGCTCTGGCAGGCGATGCGCGCATCGTCTACTTCGGCGAAACCCACGACAATCCCGCGTCTCATCGGCTGGAACTGCAGCTCCTCCAGGCCCTTGCCAAGCTCCACCCCGGCCGTCAGGCCCTCGGCATGGAGATGTTTCCCCGCGCCCAGCAGCCGGTCCTTGACCGCTGGGTGGCCGGCGAACTGAGCGAGAGGGCCTTCCTCAGGCAATCCCGCTGGTTCGAAAACTGGGGCATGGACTTTGCCTACTACAGGGATCTGCTGAACTTTGCCCGCGAACGGCGCATCCCCGTCATCGCCCTGAACGCGGAAAAGGACCTGGTGGGGGCGATACGCGGGAAGACCCCCGATCAGCTGAGCACCGAGGAGCAGGCCCGGTTGCCGGAGCTCGATCTGAACGA
Source organism: Syntrophus sp. (in: bacteria) (assembly GCA_013824905.1). Taxonomy (GTDB): domain Bacteria; phylum Desulfobacterota; class Syntrophia; order Syntrophales; family UBA5619; genus JAKAFS01. Next base: position 16,215 of record PNOO01000029.1, read on the forward strand.
CCCCTACCAGCGCGGCCTGGTCGCCGCCATCTTCGGCGACCACAGCCACAAGGGGATGCAGCTCGACGGTTTCGTCCGCGTTCAGACACT
>PNOO01000030.1 GCA_013824905.1 Syntrophus sp. (in: bacteria)
GGGATTTCCAATACGCCCACCAGATATTTGATCACATCACGAATGGCGATGGGCTGGCATTTCGTCTTTGCCCAGCGGGGTATCAAAATGACGGGGATTTTTTTCACTAGATGCTGAATTATTTCATAGGAGGCGCTGCCGGAGCCAATGATGATGGCCGCTCGCAAAGCCGTTACCGCCACTTTTCCCTTTTTCAATTCTTCGGCCACCTGAATCCGGCTTTGCAGATGGGTTGAAAGTCTCGATTGTGTGTCGCCCAGGCCTCCGAGATAAATGATCCGTTTGATCCGATTCTCTTCTGCAGCAATTCGGAAATTGACAGCCGCCTGTATATCCGCTGCGGCAAATTCCTTGTGTCCCAATAGAAGGGAATGTATCAAATAATAGGCCGTATCGATATCCTTGAGCGCAATTCTCAGTTGATTCAAATCAAGGGCGTCCGCAGCGACAATCTCAACGTCAGGCCATAGCTCTCGATATCCTGGTGAAGGAGCTCTGACCATGACTCTGAGCTTATATCCCCTCGCCAGCAGTTCGGGCACCAATCGTCCACCGATATATCCGGAGGCACCCGTTACTAAAATTTTTCCCATTCCGATCAGCGGCTGGGAGGGCAAGTCATGACAAAAAAGGGAATCCGCTTCTGGGGAATGAAAAGATGAATGATCATCCGGTAAGATAACGTCCATTTGCTCCTTTTTTAACTCAATCTGATGACCCGGGAAAATACAACTTCTGCGTCCATTTATCGTTCCATCACCTCCTAAAAGCAAGTCACAATTTGATGACGCCGTAAAACTCCATTCTGAATCTGTTTCAAAGTTTGTATAACTCAATGCAATTTCTGCATAAAGCATCCCATTTTCTTGACATGCAAGTAATCATCCATTATTCTCTGCTACAGTAAAAGTGAATTTAAAAGGAGGATGAATGGACAAAAGCCGAAAAGCTCGCGTGGTCGTGATCGGTGCCGGTTTCGGCGGTCTGTGGGCCGTGCGAACACTGGCCGGAACGACTTGTGATATCCTCGTTCTGGATCGGAACAACTACCACACCTTTCTCGCCCTTCTCTATCAGGTGGCCGCCGCCGAACTGGAAGCGGAGGACATTGCCTACCCGGTCCGCAGCATCTTCGGAAAACTCCCCGCTGTTGATTTTGCGCTGGCCCAGGCCCGTCGCATCGACATCGAAAAACGTGTCGTTGAAACGGACAATCAGGCATTTCCTTATGACTATCTGATTCTGGCCACGGGGAGTGTCCCCCATTCGTTCGGTATACGCGGGGTGGAGGAGCATGCCTTTTTCCTAAAGACCCTGGAAGAGGGAGTTACCTTGAAGAACCATATCATTTGCAGTTTCGAAAGGGCATCCCAGCAGATCGATACGGAAGGAATCACGGGCATCCTGACATTCGTCATTGTGGGAGGCGGCGCCACTGGGGTAGAGTATGCAGGCGCCCTGAGCGAACTCGTTCACGGCCCCATTGTCAGTGATTATCGGAAGATCAATTTTCTTTCCGTACGGATCATCCTGCTGGAAGGCACAGACAGCCTGATTGGCCACATGCCAGAGTCCATTCGCTCCTATACATTTGATAGGCTTAGGAAGATGGGAGTTGAAGTGCGTTTACAAACGAAAGTCGTGGAGGTTACCCCGGATTCAGTCATCCTAAATGGAGGGGAGACGATTTTTACCCGGACTGTCGTCTGGACGGCCGGCGTGCGGGGGGAACCTTTGGCATTCCATTCCGGCATACCCACAGGTCGTGACGGTCGGGTCTCCGTCCTTCCTACTCTGCAAATACCCGCTTATCCAGAGATATACGTTGTCGGTGATCTCGCCCGCATCGATATAAACGGATACTCGCTGCCCATGGTTGCCCAGGTGGCGATTCAGTCGGCTGTTGCCGCTGCACAGAATATCGGACGTCAGATAGTAGGGCTTGAACCCCTTACTTTCCGATATCATGACCGGGGTTCTATGATCACGATTGGCCGTAATTCCGCAGGTGTGGCCATCGGTTCTCGAACGTATACCGGCTTTTTCGCTTGGCTCCTCTGGCTGGTTATCCACCTTTTCAACCTAATCGGTTTCCGAAACCGGATGATGGTTCTCATCAATTGGGCATGGGATTATCTGCTCTATGAACGGGCCGTCCGTTTCGTCTTTCCTTCGGAAGCATCCACTTCTCCAAAATCGTCATCCTGTGCAGATAACAGCGGCGGTGACGCGGACCGGAAGAAAAAGTGACCACGAAAAATCCGGAACTCACCGCCAAAAGGTGGTGTGTTAAAAAACGGGGTTCTGATTCAGACTGAGAACTTCCTCTTGTGTTTTTGCTCGATCCCGCGAGTCACGAAGGTGAGTATCCCAGCCACGACAAGGAGGGCTGCCGCCATGAGATACGCGTTGTCGTAGCTCCCGGCCCCAGTGGCCTTCTTGGCCGCTTCGAACATCTTACCCGCGACGAAAGGAAACAGCAACCCTCCGACGCCCCACGAGGTAAACACAAGCCCGTAGTTGACGCCGAAGTTCTTCAGACCAAAGTTGTCCTTGGTGGCCGAGGGGAAGACTGACAGGCAAGCGCCGTAGTTGAAGCCAATCAACATTGAGACGATGATGAAGGCGGTCATATCGGAAAGCCCCGTCCTGAGCACCATCATGAGGGCCGCCTGGAAGATGAAGATGATGAACATCGTCCATAGACGACCGATCGTGTCGGAGAGCATCCCGGCAAGGATGCGGCCTGAGGCATTACCTATCGCAAGGAGCGCTACAAGAATGAATCCCGCCTCAATCTGCCCGATCTTGGCAATCGTTGTGACCATGCTGATGATCATCAATCCTGCGCCTGCACCGAACGTTAACATGATCCAGAGAAGATAGAACAGGGGAGTTTTGAGCATCTCACCCGGACCTATGTTTACAGCAGCGTTTGTGCCGGCATTTGTGGAATCGGCCTCAGGCGGCTTGTATCCTACCGGCGGAGGAGTCAGAAATTGAGAGAGGAGTGTTACGAGGATAAGAAAACCGACCCCGAATATGAGCAATGTCTTTTGGATGTTGGCCTCCTGTAGATTGAGGAACTGCCCAGCAGCTACCTTGGCCGCAGCCTTCTTCTCGGCGACAGTCCTCTCAAGCATCAGTGCTTCGGCGAACTTGGCCGGGTCAGATTTTGCCGCGTTCAAGGTCACCTGCGATTCTTTGAGCGCGTCTTCAGCGGTGGTCCTCATAGTGATCATCTGTTCCATTACCGGTAAGGGCTTCCCACTGAGGTTGTAACCTGTAAAATAGTTGGCTAGTGGAGAAATGTACACCGAGGCGAGGCCGAATCCCGCAACGACGATGCCGGCGATGAGACCGGTCTTCTTTGCCGAGAACCACTTCACAGCAGGAGGCGTGGCAGCGGCATAGCCCAACCCGATTCCGGCGCCGGTAAGAAGACCGAAACCGATCACGTACCAGAGCACGGACGTCGCGAATGACGCAATGATACAGCCGATACCGGTCAGGACCCCACCTGCAGTCGACACCCAGCGAGGCCCGATCCTGTCCTGCAGGCGACCCGCAGGGACCGTCATGATTGCAAAGGTGATGCAGGCAATCGAGTATGGAAGCGCCTTATCCGCGTCGTCCCACCCCCATTCGGGAGGGATCGCCTTTTTGATGACGCTCCAGCTGTACAACACACCTAGCGCCAAGTTAACACCCATACCTGCAAAAGTCACAGTCCAACCTTTGTTTTTGACAGCCATGTCCGTCATTTCTTTCTTGCCTTTCATGCCGAATTGAATTGGGAAGCAGATCTGCCGTATATACCGTTCGGGCTCGGCGATACCCGCCGATGGAGCAGCATTATCCAGGTCAAGCGTATGTCAACAAAAAACCGGATTGTTCCTTCCAAAGAATTGACAAAGAATACATACAAAAATTTAACACCAAAGCTTGTGCGCCTTCATATTCCCGGTAATTCAAAATGTCAATCTGTATAATTTTTATATACTTTACATCCAGGGATCAGAAAATCATGGTACAGGGCCGGTTATCATAACCAAAGACGTGACCTGGGCAGGCGCCGAACCATTGGACGCCTACCGTTTTTACATCAACGGCAAACAAACATGGGCTTCCTCCTGTACGGAAACCCGAACAGCTTTAACAGCACACTTTTCTTTGAAGCACATTCGGTAGTTGACGAGTTGGATAGCCTACTGGCAATGGGGACAGAAAAAAGAAATTCCCGGCATCCAGACAGGGTTCAATAGTTATTCCCCTGAGGAAACGGAGACGGTCCTGAAGCCTCAGTATTGCTCGACATGCAAGCCGGAGGTGCTCCAATTCTTTCAATGGATGGATTTCGCAGCTGCAGAGACTTCTTCCGAATCGGCTAATCGTTGACCCTCGTCGTGAATTCGAGATGCACGCCGTCGGGCAGGACGACAAACTGAATTTTGTTGCCTTTGTTGGGCCCCTGGTCCACCTCCATGGGATACGGCGACAGGGTTCGGATGCGATTGTCGTATTTTCTGCACGCGGCAACCACTGCATCCACATCATCAACCACATAGGAAAGGTGAAAATGTCCCGTGTCCACCATCCTTGGTCGGTATTCCTGCCGATCCGCGGGACCGCTGTATTCTACCAGTTCCAGCGAATGCCCCGCACAGTTCATGTAGGCGATCATCACCTGCGCACCCGGAACACCGGTGATAAAAGATTGGTTCCTGGAATCACGCGGCGCCTTATCGATCAACTCAAATCCCATCACCTGCTGGAAAAAGCCAATCGTCCAGTCGAGATCGCCTACGCAAAACCCCGTGTGAAACATTCGCTTGATAGTGTAACCTGACATTGCCTTTTCCTCCGATTGCGACGGTGCGATCAGCACACCGCCATTGAGTCATGTATGAAGCGTGCCATACGTATATCAGCACCCACTTCATAATTGATTTTCTTTCGTTATCCAGACCTGGGGAAGATCCATCTTAGCCAGTTCCTCAAAATGATGCTGCACTTCCGTGTAGAGTGTCTTGTACATGGGAAACAACCGATTGTAGGCAGCATGAGCCTCGGCGTTCGGCACAAATTCTTTTCCCGGAACCACAATTTTTTTCATTGCGGAAGGAAGATCCGGATAGACGCCCTGGCTGACGCCGGCCAGGACCGCTGCGCCCAGTACTTCCGTGTGGCTTTGGGTCAGGCTGACCACATTTTTCCCCAGAACATCGGCGATGATCTGGTTCCAGACCCCGCTTGAGGCGGCAGCGCCGCCGATCCTCAACTCCTTAATGTCAATGCCGTCGTCGGTTTCAAGAAGTTCTATGACATGCCGGATGGCAAAGGAGGCCCCTTCCAATACCGATCGGAAAAAATCGTTGCGGTTGTGGCCCAGGGTAACACCGAAAAACACCCCGCGAGCATACGGGTTCCAGATAGGTGTCCGCTCACCTGAAATGTAAGGCAGAAACAACAATCCCTTGCTTCCGGGTGGAGCTTGGGCGGCTTGGGCGGTGATCAGGTCATATACATCACCGCCGGTAAGATCGGCGACCCCTTGCTCCATTTGGCAAAACGTATCGCGAATCCATCTTAACGAGGAGCCCACCCCATTGACTGCCCCAATATACAGCCAAAGATCGGGGAGGACGTGCGTACAGTTCATAAAACGGCTGTCAAAATGGGCTTTATCCAGGGGACCCGAAACCCGTGCCGCAGTACCCATAATGATAAAGCATTCGCCTTGCTTGATGATTCCGGATCCGATGGAGGCGCCTATGGTATCCATGCAGCCGGCAATAACGGGAGTGCCTTGTCTTAAACCGGTCAACTGTGCAGTTTCCGCAGTTACCCTTCCGACCACCGCATCGGAAGGCTCAGGTCTGGGAAGCTTTTCCTCTGGAATATCGAGCGCCCTGAGAAAAGGTTGGTGCCATTCTTTTTTACGAATATCAAACAGCAGGGTCGTTGAGGCCCGCGAATAGTCAATGGTGAACTCACCTGTGAAACGGGCCACCAGGTACCCGCCAGGAACCATAAGTTTATAGGCCGCTTTAAATGTTTCCGGTTCATGGTGTTTTAACCAGAGCATAGTCGGTAACGAATAGGCACCCGGAGCCACGGGATTTCCCGTGATTTTAAAGACCGTATCCGCATCCAGCAAATTCCTGATTCGGTCGACTTCAGGCAGGGCACGTTGATCCCACAACATAATCGCCGGTCTTAAGGGCTTACCCTCGCGGTCTACCGCAACCAGTCCATTGGTGCAGCCGATACCGACAGCCAAAATCTCGTCAGCAGGCACATCACGGATGGCGCCCTGCACTGCCTTAACAGTAGCCATCCACCAAGCCTCGGCATCATGTTCGGCCTGCCCCGGTAGGGTGTTGATCATCCGATACTCGCCATAACCTGTTCCTACTGGTCTGCCGTCAAGGGTAAAAACGCCGGCCTTCGTACCAGTTCCCCCTATATCAATGCCAAGCAAATATGGGCCTTTTTTCATGAATCATCATACCTCAAGTTGGACGATGCCAATTAATCATGATTACTTTACTGAAGCGATCACCTTATGGATGGACTCAATAACCAGTGGTATTGAGTGGATGAGTCCAACGGCCCGCATTTCTTTCAAACTCCTTTCATCGGTCCGTAATGGATTGGGCTGTGTTCTGTGATCTAAGGTTAGCCGCAAGGCGACTGGCTGTCAGAAAGGCTCGGGTGATTCCCTGAGGGTTGGCTTTGCCCTGACCTGCAATATCGAATGCTGAACCGTGAGCGGGTGTGGCAATCGCTATCGGCAGTCCTCCGTGAACGGTGACACCGCGGTCGAAGCCCATAAGCTTGGTGGCGATTTGACCCTGATCATGGTACATAGAAACGACTGCGTGGTAGTTTTCTTTTTTGATGCGCAGATAAATAGTGTCAGCAGGAAAGGGACCTTCAGCACTGATGCCTTGGGCCCTGGCCATTTCAATTGCCGGCGAGATCGCTTCTTTTTCTTCCGAGCCAAACATTCCGCCCTCACCGGCGTGAGGGTTGAGCGCGGAGACTGCCAGGCGCGGGTTTTTTATCCCGAAGGTCCGCAGCACGCTGTCCATGAAACGAATTGTGTTGAAGACGTTATCCTTGGTGATTAAGGCGCTGACTTGGCTGATCCCGATGTGAGAAGTGACTCGAGTGGCCCAAAGGTCGTCCAGCACGCTGACTTCGCCGGGAATATTCGGCCGGTTGAATTTGTCTTTGAAAAAGTCCAGTTCACTGTGATAGGGCAATCCCCCCAAAATCATCGCTTCCTTGTTAAAAGGTGCAAATACAAATCCATCGATTTTTTTTTCGAGCGCCAAATCCAGCATGAAGGACAAGGTGTCAATAACCGCCTTCCCCGATTTGGGATTTACTTTCCCCAGGGTGACTTCCTCGTCGGAAATGGTAGGATAGTCAAAAAATAGAGGCTGGCCGGTTTCGAACTGAGCAGAGTCAATACGATCAGTTAACTTGATGGGATGGGAAATGCCGGCAATCCTCTGCCCCATCCGGAAAACCCGATAATCGCCAACGACAACCGCATTGGCCAATTCGTAAATCTCTAAACAGCCGAGAAGTTTGGCAACGATTTCCGGCCCGATACCTGAAGGATCCCCCAACAGGACGCCAAGCGTCGGTTTTTTTTCAATCATAATCATCTCCTGTTTGTAAAAGGCGTACTATCCATCGAGACCTGCACTTCTGTCTTACCGGTCTTAATGAGAACTGCAGACTTTACCGTTAATTCACTTTTTCAAAGTCATCCAGCTGATTCATGACATGATGCTTCATCAGGGCAACGGCCGCCTCTTTATCCCGTCTTTTCATTAAGTTAATGATTTCATCATGGTGTTTGATATACTGTATGAGCTTCTCCATAGGGAGCCTTAGAACCAGCCTCAACAGCTGGATTTTTGCGTCCAGTTTTTCATAAATTTCATATAGATGTTGGTTGCCGGTGCGTCGTGCGATTTCAAGATGCAAAAGACTGTCTTTTTCAAAAGCCGCAGCAATGTCGCCTTCAGCAATCAAGGTATTGCATTCCTGTGCCAGGAGATCCAGCACTCTGAAATCTTCATCCGTGCCACAATCAGTCAATAGACTTACAGCAAGGGTTTCCAGTTGTGATCTGATCACCGCCAGCTGGCCGGCCTCCCGGGGTTCAAGTGCGACAACCACCGCATAGGAACGGGGCTTAATTTGGATCAGGCCGTATTCTTCCAAGCGGCTTAAAGCCTCCCGGATCGGCGTTCGGCTCACCCCGAACTCCTGGGCGACCTTTTCCTCGGGGATTCTTTCCCCACCGAGTATTTCCCCGGACAGGATCAACCTCTTGATATATTGGTAGACCTGTTCCGACAGGCTCTGGCGATGAATTTCATACCTGACATTGTTGGCCATTTTATTCATCCACAATCGGCAGTTCGAGGGCCTCTTTCCCCTTGGAGAGGCGGGAGACCAGCAACGGCCAGATAAGAGAAAAGACGATCATTGCGATTAGAATGAGCGTGATCGGCCGCTCGAAGAAGATGGCCATACTCCCGTGCGACATCTTCAGCGAGAGCTTCAGGTTCTTTTCCATGATGGGTCCCAGGACAAGGGCCAGGAGCAGCGGCGCCGCCGGATAGTCAAACTTTCGCATCAGATAGCCTAAGATGCCGAATGCGAACATGACCCAGAGGTCCACATAGCTCCCGCCCACCGTATAGGCGCCGAGCGATATGAACAACAGGATGATTGGAATGAGCACCGGATAGGGCACCTTGAGTATTTTGATCCACAGACCGATCATCGGAAGGTTGAGGACCAGCAGCACGACATTGCCGATGTACATGCTGGTGACGACGCCCCAGAAGAAATCGGGTCTCTCCGTCAAAAGGAGCGGACCGGGCCGCAAACCATACATCATCAGAGCGCCCATCAAGATTGCCACCGTTGCGGATGAGGGGATGCCCAGCGTCAACAGCGGAACCAGTGCGCCGCCTGTCGCGGCGTTGTTTGCGGTCTCGGCGGCGCAAACGCCCTCGATCGCCCCCTGCCCGAATCTCTCCGGTGTTTTGGACGCCTTCTTTTCGGCGGCGTACGCCATGAAGGCCGAAACCGTCGCCCCGGCGCCCGGCAAAGAGCCGATGAGGAAACCGATGATCGTCGAGCGTACGACCGTCCATCTGCAGGCCAGCCAATCCGATTTGGTGGGAAGAAGAGATCCGATCTGCGTGGAAAAGACCCTTTCCGCGGGCGAACCTTCGAGATTGATCAATATTTCTCCGAGGGCAAAAAGACCCATGGCCACGGAGACAAACCCGATCCCGTCCAGCAGGTCCGGCCGGCCGAAAGTGAACCGCTGGACCCCGGCCACCGGGTCAAGACCGACCGTTCCGATCAGCATTCCCAGAAATCCCATCCCCAACCCCTTAAAAAGGTTTTTACCGGCCAGACGAGTCAGAGTGGCTAGTCCAAGCAGCATCAGGACGAAATATTCCGGAGGGCCGAAAGAGAGGGCAAGTTTTGCCACGGGGGGGGCAATCAACATCAGTCCGATGATGGAGGCAGAGCCGCCGATGAACGAACCGATGGCCGACATGCCGAGGGCCGCGCCGGCCCGGCCTTGTCGTGCCATCTGGTAACCGTCGACGGCGGTCATGACCGAGGCGGATTCGCCCGGTACGTTGATCAGAATCGATGTCGTGGAACCGCCATACATGGCGCCGTAGTAAATGCCGGCCAGCATGATCGTGGCGGTGATGGGATCCATCCCGAAGGTGATCGGGATCAGGATCGCCACCCCCGTCACGGGTCCGATCCCCGGCAGCACACCGATCAGTGTGCCGGCCAGGCAGCCGATAAAGCAGTAGAGCAGATTGATCGGCTGCAGCGCAACACTGAAGCCGAGGAGAACGTTCTGGATGATTTCCATTTCGTGGGCATTTCCTCCTTAATCCGTTGCAAACCCGTTTCGCGACATGACTCTTAGATTTAGAAGTAGAACTCCAGGAGCCCCATCGGAAGCACCACCTTGAGCCAGATGACGAACAGCGCATAAGTGCCGACGGTCGCGATGAGGCTGATGGCGAGGTTTAAGAGCCACGACACCTTCAGGTACCAGAGCAGAAAAACAAGGAAAACAAAGGTAACGATCAAATATCCCAGTGGTTCAAGCAGCAGGTTGTACGTTGCGACGGCCGAGGCCACCACGGCGATCCGGATCGCGCCCGCCCGATCGGTCTTTGACCAGCCGGGCATCCGCCGCGTCACGGGTATAGAGCGGGCCTTAAAAACGATGCCCGCCCCGCAGATGCCCAAGGCCACCGAGACCAGGGTCGGCATGAAGGACGGGCCTGCGAACTCTTTCGCAATGGTGGTCGGCAGCAGGTGCGCGGCTGCCGCAGCGACGAGCGCCACGGCAATCAAAAACAGGCCGCTGATGATATCGGCGGTTCTCTCTGTCATCTCTTCTCTCCCCTTCCGGCGTGGGCGCAGTTGGTCCAAACCTGCGCCCATGCCGGACAAACCTGAATTATTTTTTCTTCAGAAGGCCGGCCCCTTCCATAATCGTTTTGTAGACCGCGTATTCTTCCTCAGCTTCCTTTTGCATGTCGGCCCCCGTCACGAACACACCCACCTGGAGAAACTTGTCGAGATACTGTTCTTGCCACTCCTTGCTGTCGGTGATCTTTTTCAAGGCGTCGATCAACCAGCCCACCTGCTCCTTGGCCATTCCCTTCGGTCCTGCAACGCCACGCCACTGAGAGAGCGAAAGGTTGACGCCGGCTTCTTTCCATGTCGGCACGTCTTTGAATACGGAGGAGTCGAAACCGAGGCGTTTTTCTGAGGAGACGCCGAGCGATCGGACTTTTCCGGCGCGCATCTGCTCGTAAGCCTCGCCGGGATTGGCGATGGCGGCGTCGACGTGACCGCCCAGGAGGTTGGTCATGACCTGTCCGCCGCTGTCGAAGCCGATATAGTTCAACTTGACCCCGGCGGCCTTTTCGAACATGGCCAAGTGAAGAACATCGATCTGCGAAACACCGGTGCCGGCAATCTTGACTGTATTAGGTTGTGCCTTGGCCGCCGTTACGAGATCCTTCAGCGTCTTGTAAGGAGAGTCCACGCGGACCACGATCATCTGGTAATCCCGGTTCAACTTGGCGATGTAAGTAAAGTCGTTGTAAGGCCAGGGTGAATTGCCGAACAGATCAACTACGGTGCTGCTGTCATCCGCGCAAGTGATCGTGTAGCCGTCAGCAGGTTTGGTCTTGGCGTACGATTTGCCCACCACGCCGCTTCCCCCGCTCTTGTTCTCGATTACCAGCGGCTGTGGAAGAACCTTGAGCTGGGTGCCGACCCTGTCGATCACGCGCACCATGATGTCCGTTCCGCCACCCGGCGCATAAGGCACTACGAAAAGGATCGGCTTCGCGGGGTATTTCGCTCCAGCAGCATAACCGATCAGTGCCGCGGCGTGCGATAGCATACCGATTGCCCCGACGAGAAGCACAATGCGCATAACACTTAGTAAAACCAATTTCTTCTTCATCCGAGTACTCCTTTCAAGGGTAAATTTTGCGGGAAAAATTCCCACCATTGCCTGTACCACCTTCCAGTCCTACCATACCGATAAAACAATAAATGACCCAACCAATCATCGTATATCTTTATTGTAAACGTCATATGCTTGATCGGGCATGCCGCTGTTGCAGGATTTTGTACACAATACACAATTTGTCAAGCTTTTTTTAACTCCTTTTGAACCCCACACTTATGTCGAAGCTAAACTGTTCTGAGTCGGAATAACAGAATGCTTAAACCCATCTCCGTGTATAAATGGTTTAACTTTAAGTTACAATCACCAAAATCAAAAGGAAAGGAGGCAAGAATATTGTCCCTGAACATCTTTAAAAATGATTTTCCCCCTTGGGGGGGGAAAAATCAAAACCGCACGGCCTAAAGAGCGGAGGGATATGAAGCCAAATAGAAGGCATGATGTCCCCGGCCCCAAAGGTAGTGCATTAAAGCGTTGTATTCGCTTCGGTCTGGCAGATCCATCGCTGTAATCAGCAGGCGGTCAACCGTCATGGTGGTTATAATGACCCAGTAAATCGATTTCCGAGGAAGGGCATCCATGCAATCGAGGCGATAATCGGCGATAGAAACTGCTGCGTGAGTCACAGAGACAAATCAACATTATGTAATCACTAATGAATAATTCTTTAAAAATTTACTTGACAGAACAGTGTATACATTTAAAATACGCAATAATCAATACTATGGAACAAATAGATATTGTAGCGGGACCATCTGATAAATATGTAGATACATGCAATTTATGGGGTTCGGTTGATTTCAGACCCGGCAATCTTTATACAGGGACTACCCGATTCATTCTTTCACAGGGCAAACTCTTGCAGTGCTGCACGTCATACTTCGTTACTGAGGCATCCTTCTGAGTACGCCTCATTTTTCAACACCGTTAGTGCCATCCGGAAAGCCGATTGCGGGTCGACCGGGCACAATTAAACCGGATTTTCTTCCGTAGCTTGGACTTGCCACCCGGAGGGTGGTGTGTCAATAGTGCGCCTTCCTTTAGAAGCTTTTTTACGAAGCCGTTCCGGATATATGGTTTTGGCGACTTCTTTTACAAAGGCGGCAACTCTAATTGGCAATAGGTTTCTTACCCCAAAATAAAGGAGGAAAGAAAAAATGGACTATCGAAAAATCAAATTGGATGCGGTGGTTTTTTTTCTCTGTTTTTTCATCTCGTCACAGACCTACGCCCAGGTCAAACCTGTTGGTCCCGCGACAACCATCAAGATCTCCCACCAGTGGCCGGGAGGGACCATCGACAAGGGTGACTTCAGGGACAGGCTTGTCCGCCTCTTTGCACAGAAAGTGGGGGAAAAGACGGGAGGCGCCCTAAAATTCGAGATTTATCCGGCGTCTGCCCTTTTCAAAGCAGTGCCGCAGTATGATGCCATGCTCAAGGGCGCCCTCGACATGTCCGTTTATCCTCTTGATTACGCTGCCGGAAAGATTCCCCAGTTCTCCATTACACTGATGCCGGCTATTGTCAAAGATCATCGCCAGGCCATGCGCTGGAAGGATGCGCCCATCGGCAAGGAAATCGAAAAGCTTTGCGAAGAAAACGGGATGAAGATCATCACCTGGGCCTGGTGCGGGGGCGGCATGGCCGGCAAGGCCAAACCCCTGATTAAACCGGAAGATATGCGGGGAGTGAAAATCCGGGCGGCGGGGAAGATGTTCGAGACAATGCTCCATGCAGCCGGGGCCGGCATCTCCAGCATGCCTTCCGGCGATATCTATTTCGCCTTGCAGACGGGGGTTCTGGACGCCTGCATGACTTCTTCTTCTTCCTTTGAATCATACCGCATCTACGAGCAGGTGAAGTATTACACTTCTCCCCGCGTCACCACGACCTGGTATATGTTCGAACCTCTGGCGATGAGCATGGTCACCTGGAAGAAGCTCTCTCCGGAACAGCAGAAGATCGTCGTGGAAGTCGGCCGGGAACTTGAGAAGTTTACTATGGAAGAGGCCATCAAAGACGATACCGAAGTGACGGACCTTTTTAAATCCAAAGGCGTCGTCGTCCATGATATGACCCTGGACGAACTCAAGGTCTGGGCGGAGGCAGCCAAAAATACCGCCTGGAAGGACTATGGCGAAAAGGTGAAAGGCGGGAAGGAACTGCTCCAAAAGGCGCTGGATGTAAAATAACTTGAGGATAGCGAGAGACGGTCGCAATCCGTAATCCCATTTGCAAAGGGGCGCCGGGGGCTCCCCTTTGCACTCTGTAAAGGAGTCTTTATGACGATGAAACTTCTCCGGGGGATGATGCAGAAGATCGAAACACTTAACCGCACCCTGTATTATGTCGGCAGCCTGGCCATCGTGCTCTCCGCCTTCATCCTCACCTACGAGGTGATTGTCCGGTATGTCCTGAGAGTACCCACGATCTGGGAGATCGAATCATCCGTTTATCTGACCGTCATGGCCACTTACCTGGGGGCGGCGTATGGCCTCAAAGACGGCGCCCATATTAATATCGACCTGATCACTCGTCTTCTTCCCAAAATATTTACCAAAAAGCTGTCTCTGGTCACCTCGATGATCTCCCTTGTTTTTTGCCTGCTTTTGGCCTGGAAAGGCTGGGTGATGTGGTGGGAAGCGACCTCCAAGGGATGGCGTTCAGAATCCTTATGGGGTCCGCCTCTCACAATCCCCTATTTCTTTCTCCCCCTGGGCATGACCCTTCTATCCCTCCAATATGTCAGTTTGATTTCCGAAATCATCGAGAAAAGAGGAGGGAAGAGCAATGGATCCTAACACCCTGGGAATTATCGTCGGTTTGGTTTCTCTGGTCTTTCTCTTCAGCGGCATGCCCATTGCCTTTGCCCTGGGCGTTCCCTCCGTACTTTTCATCCTGCTGTTCATGGATAGCTACCAATTTGACCTCATCGCCCACACGATGTATGACGGGCTGAATGACTTTGGTCTCTTGGCCATCCCCCTGTTCATCCTTATGGGCTCCATCATCGCTTCAACTAAGACGGGATCGGATCTTTACGAGGGCATGCATCGGTGGCTCAACCGTCTTCCCGGAGGACTGGCCGTCAGCAACATCGTTTCCTGCGCCATCTTTTCCGCCCTCTGCGGTTCAAGCCCTGCGACGGCCGCCGCCATCGGCACGATGGGTATTCCGGAGATGCGCAAACGGGGATACCCCGATTCCCTGGCCACCGGTTGCATCGTTGCCGGCGGGACCTTGGGCATTCTCATTCCGCCCAGCGTCACCATGATCATTTACGGCATCGCCACACAGACCTCCATCGGCAAGCTCTTCCTGGCCGGGGTCGTGCCCGGTATCGTGATCACCATCATGATGTGCATCTGGGTGGTTTTATATTCCCAATGGGCCCGGAGGAAGAGGACCAGGGAAGGCGTAAATTCGTCTATATCCGAAGGCGCAGGCACTGAGTTCTTTGAAAATGTCACCTTTTCCTGGAAGGAAAAGGTGTCGGCTCTCAGCCGGGTTGCCCCGTTCATCTTCCTTATTGTCATTATCATGGGCAGCCTATACGGCGGTTGGGCCACCCCGAGCGAGGCGGCCGGCGTGGGGTCGGTGGCAGCCCTCTTTCTGGTCATGGCCATCTACAAGCTCAAGCTCAAAGACTACGAAAAAGTTCTGCATATGACCATCAAGGAAAGCACCATGATCCTGATGATCATTGCCGCCTCTTTCCTCTTCGGGGCCGTCATGACCAAGCTCTACATCACCCAGTCGATCATCAATGCCATTGTGGGCGCGGGTCTCTCCAAGTGGTCGCTCATGATCATGATCAACATCTTCATGCTGGTTCTGGGGTGCTTCATGCCCCCCGTGGCGATCATCCTGATTCTGGCGCCTATCCTGTACCCTGTCCTTGTGAAGTACGGATTCGATCCCATCTGGTTCGGGGTTATCATGACCATTAACATGGAGGTAGGATTAATCACTCCGCCGGTAGGTCTGAATCTTTATGTCGTTCAGGGAATCGCCCCCGATGTGCCTTTAAGCCGGGTGCTTATCGGTTCTTTCCCTTTCGTGATGATTCTTCTGTTAGGGATTGCCATCTGTTCGATCTGGCCGGAGCTGACACTTTGGTTGCCGAATAAAATGATCACCCGCTGAAACAGGCGGTAACAAAGAAAGCGGTAAGCATCCTTTTATCCTTGGCCCGGCATGGAGATCAGGTCATCCGGTAAGGGCGGTCCGCCACCTGGAACTTCGCTGTTTCCGACAGCCACACCACGAGTTCCAGGACAAGATAAAGTAAGGTGGGTTTTTGACCGTTATAACATCGTCAGCGATACCGATTTGTGACTTGCATCACAGAAGACGGAAACGTATTTACGCACA